>JAFZDX010000084.1 GCA_017560985.1 Oscillospiraceae bacterium | reverse complement strand
TTCCATACCCATGGATTTCAGCCATTCTACGCCGTCCCAAGCATTTTCAACCAGGATTCTGATAAGTTCTGGTTTACCAGCTTTGTTACCGCCTTCGTATGTCTGTGTGTAGTGGTGTTCAACGCTGTCGTTGTTTGCTTTAGCGATGTCGCTGCCTTCATCAACTGCGTTGAGAGCGCCACCAGCCAGAGTTGTGTTACCACCCATAGCTGTTGTTTTTTCAAGAACCAGAACAGTTTTGCCGTTTTCGTTAGCTGTAACTGCTGCAGCCATACCTGCGCCGCCTGCACCAACTACTACAACGTCAACTGTCAGTTCTACATCTTCTTCTTTTTCAGCTGCTGCTGGTTTGATAGCTTTCAGAGCTTCAACATCAGCACCTGCCTGTGCCAGACAGTCTGCAACGCCTGCCAGAACAGCGTTTGATGTAAGTGTAGCACCTGCTACAATATCAAGGCCAAGGCCCTGGATATCCATAATTGTTTTTGGGAACTGTTCGATAACAGGTGTACCGATACCGTCAGTTTCTTTGTGGTCAATCTGAATATCTGTGATTTCTGTGTCAGATACTGTAACAGTAACTGTCATTTCGTGCATACCTGTTGCTTTTGCTGTGTATGTACCTGCTTTGAATTTGGCGTCACTGCTTTCGCCGCCGCCACAAGCAACCAGGGACATAACCATTGCAAAAACCAGAACAAGTGATGCCAGTTTTTTCATGATTTTCATAATCATTCTCCTTTTTTATTTTTGAATACTTACATATTCCCAGTAATTATATCACACTTTTTATATCGATACAATATTATTTAATATACAAGTTTTTCGATATATGCTATTGAAAAACTGTATTTGTCCGTGTTAAACTGAATTAAAACAACAAACTGAGGAACAGCATATGACAGAAAGAGAAAAAGCACTGGCCGGAATGGAATTTGTGCGTAGCGATATAAATCTGAAAAAACAGCGTGATGCGGCAGAAATGCTGTGTTTTGAATACAATGCCACCAGCCCTGCTGACAACGAAAAAAGACAGGAAATACTGGACAAGCTGATACCGGATAAAAAAGACGGCTGCTATATAAAATCTCCGTTTATATGTGAATACGGCAGTTATATCAGTCTGGGTAAAAACTTTTTTGCCAATTATAACTGCAAGCTGATGGACGGCGGCAAAATAACCTTTGGTGACAATGTACTGGTTGGGCCGGACTGCACTTTTGTAACAGCCGCCCATCCTGTAAACCCCGACAGAAGACTGGCCGGTTACCAGATATTCAGACCAATAACTGTGGGAAGCAATGTATGGTTTGGTGCCGGTGTAACAGTATGCCCTGGCGTAACCATAGGTGATAACTGTGTTATCGGTGCAGGCAGTGTGGTGGTAAAGGATATACCTGCCGGCAGTGTGGCAGTGGGCAATCCCTGCAAGGTAATCGCTGATGCAAATGATGAAAAATACAACCATCCACTGAAGCAGAAATAGCCCTATAATTACTGTAATAAAAACAATTAACCGACCTGTAAAATACAGGTCGGTTTTGATTTGCATATTATTCAAGCCCGCAAAGAGCATACATTTCTTCTATGCAGGGAGATTTATACTCTATGTATTTATCGATGTTATCCGGAAACAGCTGTGCGGCAGTTTCTTTCACCCTGCTGTATTTTTCCACTGCATCAGGGTTGCTTCGCAGAAAATCCCTGAATGTGATATGGCGGTGCAGTTCTGCTGAATGTTGTGGGCATACATACAGATGGTGTGTCTGTAAATGTTGTTTGTCCGTATATCTGAATGCGTGCCTGTCCTTTATCCCCAGGTCGCCTTCGTGTATGTAGCCTATTTCTGCAAGGTTGCTGACAACAGCATCAAATACGGAATAATCCTTTATCACCACATCAATATCTATGCAGGGTTTTGCTGACATACCTCTGACAGACGTGCTGCCCACATGTTCCACAGATACAATCAGCTGACCTATGGCATTTTCTATCTCTGCTTTTATCTTTTCAAAATCTGCTTTCCATTTCACATCATAGGGTAAAACTATTACTTTTGCGGTTTTCATAAAATATACCTATATTACACATAAGCGTGGTCAACTGTAACTACACTGCGATATTCTGTGCCTTCTATTTTTGCCACGTCTTCTGCAACCATTTCTACAATTTTGCCGTCAGTATATTTAAATCCAAATGGAACCATAATGTCGAAAATAACATTTGTATGGGTATGGCCTTCCACAATACGGAAATCGTGGATGTTAATTTCTTTACCAAAAAGTTTTACCATTCTTTCATAAATCATTGTTTTCAGACTGTTTATCTTTTCATCGTTTACATCAACAGGGTCCATATGTATTGTGGCAGCACAGTTAAGATTTTCTTTCAGTTCCACTTCTATATTGTCGATAATGTCGTGGATGTACAGGATGTTTTCTTCTGCGCTTACTTCTGCGTGAAGGGTAATCATCAGTCTGCCTGGGCCATAGTCGTGCACTACCAGGTCGTGAACACCTGTCACTTCAGGGTGTGCCATAACTATTGAAAAGATTTCTTTTACCAGGTCTTCATCAGGTTTTTGGCCCAGCAATGGTGCAATAGTGTCTTTTGCTGCTTCAACGCCTGCGCGGAGAATGAAAAATGAAACCAGCAGACCGCACCAGCCGTCAATAACCAGGTTTGTAAAATGACCCACCAGTGATGCAGCCAGTACCACACCAGTTGCGATACTGTCAGACATACAGTCTGCGCCTGTAGCTTTCATAGCGGCAGAGCCGATTTTATCACCGATGGCATTGTTGTATGAGCCCATATAGAGTTTTACAGCAATGGAAACCACCAGAATAGCTGTGGAAACAAGACTGAACTCTACAGCCTGTGGGTGAATAATTTTATCCACAGAAGATGTAGCCAGTTCCCAGCCCATAAGCAGGATAGCCACAGAAACAGCCAGACCGGACAGGTATTCCATTCTGCCGTGACCAAATGGGTGGTCAGGGTCAGGTTTTTTGCCTGCCAGTTTAAAGCCGATAAGGGTAATAACAGATGAACCTGCGTCAGACAGGTTGTTGAAAGCATCTGCTGTGATTGAAACAGATTTGCTGATAGTACCTGCAAAGAATTTGCCTGCAAACAGCAGAACATTCAGTGCAATCCCCAGAAGGCTGCACAGTGTGCCATATGCACCGCGTACTGCAGGGCTTTGCACATTGTCAGCATCTTTTATAAATAATTTAGCCAAAGCGTTTACCACTATGGTTTCCTCCCATTTTCATAATAGTTTTCTATAACAAATTTCCAATATTATACATCAAAAACATCCATTATTCAAGGACAAGCAAAACCAGGCACCAGTCAATGATGGTGAAAAATGTTGCTTTTCACCATATTATGAATATTAAATAAGCATTCTGTCACATTTGTTGTAGACTTGCTTCACTTATGTTAAAATCTATTCATATTAAAAAATACAGGTGGTATAATATGAAAAAAGCAATCGGTTTTATTATATGTGCACTGCTGATCCTGGCAGTTATAAAAGGATAATTGTATGAAAAAATTTTTATCGATGATAATATTTGTGCTGATAATGGGTATATTCACAGGCTGTACTGATACAGAACAAGCCAGACAGCCGGATGAAAGCCTGCTGCTGGACGCCAATGTGATGACAGATTATCTGTGCCGCAGTCTTAATAGCAAAAAATCACCTGAAGAAGCTGATTTCAACTATTTGCAGTTTGTTTTCAGCTGTTTTTATTATAAAGACCAGCCGGAT
>JAFZDX010000083.1 GCA_017560985.1 Oscillospiraceae bacterium | reverse complement strand
TCGGAAGTAGTGAAGGTCAGCGTCAGCAGAACTTCATCCGCCGCAATATCCTCGAGAATCTTGATGGTCAACTTGCCGTTGTCACCGGAAGTGATCTGGATCTTGTCACTGCCGATCAACTCGATCAATGTTGCCACTTCCACGTTGTAATACAGATGGAACTTGGCTCCCTTGGCGATGGGAGCCTTTGCCTCGATAGAAGTGACAAAGTCCATGCCCCATGCCGTCGTGAACAGCGTGTTCTTAAGGGATACAGCATCGAAGATGACCTCCTCGGTGTAGCTATCGCCACAATTGGAGCAGGTGTGTTTGATCACATCTTCCAGCTCTTCCGCTACATATTAACGAATATTCTTTAATTATATTGTATATTTATTTACATATTCAGGTCAAGTATATTTTGTAATTTTTAACTCAAAAAATCTTATACAAATGTCAAAGAAAACTGTTGACAAAACACTTCGACATTTGTATAATAAAATCATAGACAATTGTCAAAGAATTTTTCAAGGAGTAAAACCTTATGAAACCAAACAAAAAGCTTCCGGAAAGCGAACTGAAAATAATGATGGTAATCTGGGACAATACGCCCCCTGTACCACGCAATATCCTGTCACATCAACTGGCAGACCAGTCCTGGTCCGACCCTACAATACTTACAATGCTGTCACGTCTTGTAAAAAAAGGTTATCTGGCCTGCGAAAAGCAGGGTAACAAAAACCTTTATACACCTCTCATATCCCGTGAGGAATATATGGTGGATGAAAGTATTTCCTTTGGTGAAAAGCTGAAAAATGTATCCATTACCGGTCTTATGACGGCTTTTGTGCAGACACGCGGCATTACAAAAGAAGAAATAGCGCAGCTGGAAGAGATGATTCAGCAGTATAAAGATTCTGCGGATGAGTAGATTATTTGCTTTAATACCGTAGGGGACGGGTTCCCCGTCCCGCCGCAGATAATTAACAGAGGACTTTACTATGAAAGAATTATTCAACAATATTATAAGTGTCCAATTTGGCGCCAGTATAGCTATTGTGTTTCTTTTGTTGTCCCGCCGTACAATGAAAAAACACTATGTTGCAAAACTGCGCTACTGGCTGTGGCTGATTATTGCACTGCGCCTGTGTCTGCCTGTGGATATAAACATTCAGCTTAACCGTACGGCACCGGTAAATATCCCTGTAAGCGATTATTACATTTCTGCACAGCAACCGCAGATTGACGGACAGATGACAGAGTTTGAAATAATCACAGCAGACCAGTTGAACAGTCGGCCGATGGAAAACACAGAGCATACACAAGAAATACCACCGGTTATATCTACAGTTTCTATCACGGATATAATGTACAGAATCTGGCTGGCAGTGGCAGTGCTGCTTGGGGTCGTGTCGGTTATTTCTTATATTCTTGCCAAAAGGGATATAATGTCCACCGCTTTTTATGATGATAATCTTACTGCCTATATGGAAAATCTGAAAAAGCAGATGAAAATCAGCAAGCAGGTGAAAATTGCAGTATGCAATTACACAGGCAGTCCCATGTTGGTTGGCATTTTCAGTCCTGTAATTGTGTTGCCGAATAATGAATATACTGCCACACAGCTGGAAATGATTATACGCCACGAGCTGACACATTTAAAACGTAATGATATTCTGTATAAATTCATTCTGCATCTTGTGTCTTGTGTATATTGGTTCAATCCGCTGACAGCCTGTATGGCCCGTCTGGCCGGCAAAGATATAGAAATATCCTGTGACGAAGATATTGTAAAAACGGGGGATAAACAGTTTAAAGTTGAATACGCCCAGACCATAATAAGGGTGATTTCTATGCAAAACAATAAACTTATACTGGCTACAAACTTTTCACAGAATACAAAAACTGTAAAAGAACGTTTTACAAATATTTTCACTAACCGCAAACTGAAAGCAGGCAAATCTGTTATAGCTGTTTTTATGGCAGTGGTTGTAATTGCCACCAGCCTGGTAGGGTGTGGAGTCAATAAAAATCAATCGGATTTTCACACCGACAATTCATTGTCTATTGGCGCTACACGAATCATAAGATCATTTGGTAATGGTGATGGTTTGTATGAAAATTCACATCCTATGGAAGGAAATGAATGGTATTTTACATATATTTCAGATAATGGTAATAAATTTATTGCAAAATATGATTTAAATGCTGAATTGAATTTTGTGTGCAATAAAGAAAATTGTGAACATAATACTGAAAACTGCACTGCATATATTCCCGAAAATATGATATATCATTACTTCAACGCTGATGGACATATTTATGCGATTGGTTTTTATAATCGTCCTTTAAATTCTGCTGAAATTTGTGAGATAACAGATGTGGGCAGAAATACTATTGCCACACTTGAAATCGGAGCTACTGATAATATATTACTTTCAGGTAGAACATTGTTTATCACAACATATACAGAAAACGATGGACGAGTTACTGCTTATGTTGATTTGTTGACAGGTGAAACAGGAAAGTTTTTACAGAACTTTGAAGCTGCAGACAGAGAGGCTGCTCTTGATATAAGTACAGATGGAAATACTGTTTATTTCAGCAGTGATACATCAGGGGATGAAATTGCCAGAAACATCTACTCTCATAATCTTGTTACAGGGAAAGTTACTGCTGTACAAAGTGTAAAATACAGTGATATATGGGGTGATGATGGATATTGGCGTCAGGATTATACAGTTGAAGATAATACAGTATATACTGTAAATCTGAATACAGATACTTTTTCAAAATACAACCTGACAGAAGAAGGTAACAATGAAACTGTACTTATCAGCAATATCGGTGAAAAAATGGGTAACGCCGAAAATGTAAGATGTGCAGGTATATATGATAATAAACTTATTGTGGATATCACACAGAACAACGGCAAAAAATATGGCCACCCACAGCCTTATGCTATAGACCTTGAAACACTTGAAGTGTTACCGCTTACAAATATGATTGCCAAACAGTCAGGCGGTATAACAACAAGATGCAATATTTTTGGTGAATTGGGAAATTGCTTTATAATATCTACCGGTTATGAAGATGAAATGACAGCAAACATCGGTATGATTTCAAAAGAGGATTTCTTTGCCAATAATCCGCAGATTCTTCCTCTTGGTCAATATAAATTGTTCTGATACGGCAAAACCGCAGGTGCAAACCTGCGGTTTTGTTGTTTATTCTTCCGTTGCGCTTTCCAGTATTGTAAATGTCATATTGTCACAGTCCAACTGTGCCATTACACCATATGGTATCACACACATTGGCTCATTATGACCAAAACTGCCGTTGTAGAATACAGGAATATTACTGTCGATTTCTTTCAGCACTTTCAGTATTCTTTCTTTATATTCTTCATAGTATTTTTCCTGGTATGGTTTACCAAAAATAATACCGTTCACTTTCTGCAATACACCCATTGTGGCATAGTTTCTCAGCCAAAACTCTATAAAATCAGGGGAAGGAGTATCTTCACTGGTTTCAAAGAACAGTATTGCTCCTTCAAAATATTCTTTGTCCGGGAACAGGTCTGTTCCTTTTACAAATTCCCATACATCAAGACATCCGCCCAACAGTCTGCCTTCCACCACGCCACTGCCTTGCAACAGTTCATATCCTCTGTCCGGTATCATTTTCTTGTCTATATGCTGTGTTTCCGGTTTCCACGGAACATAATCCATTGTGAATTCTTCAAAAGGTTTTATTTCACCCAGCGGAGCAGGGGAGAACAGGACTTTTTCTACCCAGTCTTTTGTGTATTCAAACATTTTGTTGTTTTCAGCAAATTCAGCCAGGATACTTGGGCCATAAAAAGATGTAAAGCCTGCTTTGTGGCAAATAAGATGGGTAATGGTGCTGTCAGAATAACCTATATAAATTTTAGGGTTGGCTATTATCACATCCCAGTCCAGATAGGGCAGCATTCTCACGCTGTCAGACCCACCGATACAGGAAAATATAGCTTTTATTTCAGGGTTTGCAAAGGCGGCATTAAGGTCAGCGGCCCTTGCCTGTGGATTTTCGTATACATACTGACTGCCTGCAAGGGTGTGTGGCATTTCCACAACATTCACTCCCATTTCTTCCAGACGTTTTTTGCCGATTTCATAGCGAAATCTTAAATCCGCATCACCGGCACCACCCCAGGAAGAAGAAACTGTGCATACAGTATCGCCTTTTTTCAATACTTTTGCTTTTTTTAGCATATTATTCACCACCTTTATCCCATTTTAACTTAAATAAAAGTGTTTGTAAACAAAAATAAAAGTCGTAGATTTCTCTACGACTTTTTTATACATAACAATTAGTTGTTTGTGTATGGCAACAGAGCAACTGTTCTAGCTCTTTTGATAGCTGTTGTCAGGTGTCTCTGGTGGTAAGCACATGTGCCTGTTACACGTCTTGGCACGATTTTGCCTCTTTCTGTGATGTATTTTCTCAGTTTGGAAACATCTTTGTAATCGAT
>JAFZDX010000082.1 GCA_017560985.1 Oscillospiraceae bacterium | reverse complement strand
TCATCGTTTCACTGCTTAGAAACCCTGAAGTTGCAAACGAAATCGAAGAACTGCTGCATAACCGTGACGGTCTTATGTGTGGTATCTGCAACGGCTTCCAGGCTCTTATCAAACTTGGTCTTGTACCATTTGGTCATATCACAGCCCCATCAGCTGATACACCTACACTTACCTTCAACTCCATCGGTCGTCATCAGTCCCGTCTTATCCGCACAAGAGTTGCTTCTGTAAAATCTCCATGGCTTATGCACCACGAAGTTGGCGATATCAACACAATCGCTATCTCCCACGGTGAAGGTCGCTTTATCGCAACAGAAGAAATGCTGAAATCCCTTATCGCAAACGGCCAGATCGCAACACAGTATGTTGACCTTGACGGCAATGCTACAAGCGACATCGACTTCTGTCCAAACAACTCTATGCTGGCTGTTGAAGGTATCACTTCTCCAGATGGCCGTGTATTCGGTAAAATGGGCCACAGTGAACGTACAACAAACTTCACATACAAAAATGTTCCAGGCGTAGAAAAACAGAAAATCTTCAAAGGTGCAGTAGATTACTATAAATAATACTTAACGGTAATTACTCCATAAACGGCAAAGACCGCAGGTCCATCCTGCGGTCTTTGCTGTTGCTTTGTATTATTATGATGATTGATAACTGCACCCACTTATTATCCCGTCATCCTGAACGAAGTGAAGGATCTTTGCTCTGATAATATCATTAAAGTGATTGCTCTGCTGTGATTTATAAATCGTTACCGATTTATTGTACTTTTCTTGAGAAAAGTACCAAAAGCATGGGGTAGCGCAGCTGCATGAACGGTTTTGCCGAAGGCAAAAACACGGGCCGGTCCTGCGAGTGTAGCGGACGATTCGCCCTTGGCTTGCCCGCGCTCCACCGTAGCGGGCATTTGCACATGGTCGGCAACACAGTTGCCTTCCACGGCAAACCGCCAATTCGCTGCGCTCATCCCCTAACGCTGCACAAGTGTGGTATGCTGTGACTGCTACAAATCGTGGGAATTTGAAACCTCGCTCACTGTGTTCACTCGCTCGACAAATTCCTTTACGATTTTCGCAAGTATGTCGCCACCTGTAAGCAAAGCTTACCCTGGCTCCCTACTTGCTCTCCGCCGTCTCCGCGATTGATATTCGGGGATAAATCCCCGAGCCCCTTTGTAAAGTTATAGCCTGTAAATTAATAGTCTATAGTTTTCTTTAAAAATTTTGAAAAACTGTATTTGCTACGCATATCAGTGAAGAAAATATCATCGCCAAGAATTTGCAGGTCTATAACATGTTTGTTGTCGCCTCGGCTGACAAGTGAATGTGGTGCAATACTGTTTTTAGGAATATATAAAAGATGGAGCTTATTATTGATATTATCGTTCAATATCAATGCCCAATCCTCTTTCAGTAAATCAAAGCTTGGATTCGACCAGTAGTTTCTGGTGCTTTTATTTTTTGAAGAAAATGTTACATTGCTATCAAATGAAATACCTTCATTTCTGAATAAACTGATTGCTCTGTTTTTAGTCATTTTATCTACAGATGATATAGTTGTATTAGCGTGGTTTGTTGTTAAGGATTGACTGTTGCCAAGAAGAAAAGCTATATTACCATCACGAGCTACTTTTTTCAGCATTATTTTGGTAACATCATTTACACTTAATCCTATTTCATCAAGAATTTTTTTCGCATCATCATAAGTTTTTTTGTCAACAATAATTGATTTATCAAACATATTTATGTACCTCTTTCAATTTCTGATCATATAATAGCATGTTCTGAAATGTTTGTCAATGTTTTTTTATGTATTCATAAACATATAAAAACATATGTAAACATGAGTGATTTGTTGGACAAAATGGGGCGAACATCATCCGCCCCAGAATTCACTTATCCTCCCACAGTTTTCCATCCTTCAGTATATATGCACAGTCTGCCATGTTTACCAGGCTTTTGTCATGAGTAATCATTACTATTGCACTGCCACTGTTGCGCAGTGAGATAATGCCGTCCATAACCAGCCCGGCACTTTCGCTGTCCAGGTTGCCAGTGGGTTCGTCACAAAACAGTATTTTTGGTCGTGTTACCAGGGCTCTTGCCACTGCTACTCTCTGTTGCTGTCCACCGGACAGCTGATGGGGATAGCTGTGCAATTTATCGCCCAGCCCCATTTTATCCAGGGCGGTTATTGCCATTGAACGCCTGTGAAAATATTTGACCCTGTTATATTTCAGCGGCAGTGCCACATTTTCCAGTGCGGTTTTACTGCTTATCAGGTTATAACTCTGAAATATAAAACCTATGTTTTTTCTGCGAAACTCTGCGGTTTTGCTGTGTGACAGGGTCAATGTTTCTGTGTCCATCAATTTCAGACAGCCACTCTGGAAACTGTCCAGCCCGCTCAGCACATTCAGCAGTGTACTTTTTCCTGTGCCAGATGGGCCTGTGATGATACAGAACTGCCCACTTTTTACCTGCAGACAAAGGTTGTCCAGCACATTGCCTTCACCATAATTCTTGCATATATCTGTTGCTTTGATCATAACTATCCTTTAAAAACTTTATTCAGCAATTATTATGGCAAAAAAGCCTTCCGCGTAAACGGAAGGCTTTGATTTTTATATAATATTCAATTAAAATACCAGACCGATTGCACCCAGCAGACCAAATGATACAATGCCCATAATGATGCCTGCAGTCAGTACGCCGCAGAAAACAGCCAGCAGGGATTTCTTTTTGTCCAGGTCCAGCAGTGCTGCTGCCAGGCTGCCTGTCCAGGCGCCTGTGCCAGGCAGTGGAATGGCAACAAAAGCATACAGTGCCCAGTATTTTGCATCGCCGAATTTTGCACCTGCAGAATGGCCTTTTTCCAGCACAAAGTTTACCAGCTTTGTGAAAACTTTGAATTTTGCCATATACTGCAGTACAGGTTTAACCAGCCACAGAATAAATGGTACAGGAATCATATTGCCAAATGCGGCAACCAGATAAGTATTGATGAAAGGCAGTCCCATACCCACACCTATTGGCACTGCGCCACGCAGTTCAACGATAGGCAGCATGGATACAAAGAATACCCAGAAATAATCTTTAAATAATTTATTCATATACAACCTCTTTCAGTAAATTGTGTATTGTTGTAAAATTGACAGTAAAAATAATTATAACATATACAGCCAAAAAAATAAAGAAAAATAATCAAAATGACTAAATAGTAATTTATGACTTTTTGGTTGAAATTATTGACTGAAAAATATATAATAATGTAAATGGAATACTGTGTATTCTGTTCATACGTTTGTTTAATTGGAGATTTAAATATGAAAAAACTTTTATCTTTTATACTGGCATCAGTATTGATGGCCGGTGTACTGACAGGCTGTGGTGGTGACACACCTGACCCAGAACCAACACCAGAACCAACACCAAAAGTATGGTATCAGAATGCCCTTACAGGCGAAGAACAGGCCATTGACTATCCGATGGGTTACAGCCCTGTGGCAGTTATGGTAAACAATATTATGAGCAAAGACAGCTATCAGAGTGCCTGGCCACAGAGTGGTCTGTCAAAGGCAGATGTTGTTTTTGAAATGGAAACAGAAGGCGGCATCACCAGATATATGGCACTTTTCCGTGACTGGACAAAGATGCCTGTTGTTGGTCCTATCCGCAGTGCCCGTGACCAGTTTGTACAGATTATGATGCCTTTCGGCTGTCTGTATGTACACGATGGTGCGTCCATTTATGCAAAAAATATGTTGGAAATGTATGATTATTACGACAAAGACCTGCAGCCAAACAAAGGCATTGCTTTCCGTGACCTGACAGAATACAACAAAGGGCTGAAAGCCAAGGAACACACAGAGTTTACTTCCGGCCAGCTGGTGGATGAAGCCATCAACAGCGGCAAATATGAACTGGATCTTCACGGCGAACCACAGCAGCTGTTCGAATGGGTTAAATATGACGAACCTGCCAGAGTGCTGGACGGTGTTGATGTTTCTGAAATCGAATGGCGTTTTTCAAACAGCTATGCTGCAAAAATGACATACAACCCTGAAACAAACAAATATACAAAAGAACATATCAATCTTGCCTGGAACTTCTCAAAACCACTTATTGATGCAGGTGAAAATGGCATTCCGGTAGAATTTGACAATGTGCTTATTCTCTGGACACAGATTGAAAGATACCCTGATGGTGTATTGTCAGATGTAAGTCTTGCCTGGGGTGGTGTAGGTTACTATTTCAACGGCGGCAAAGTGGAAAAAGTACGCTGGATGAAAGGTCAGCCTTATGAAAAACTGCGCATCGTTTCCCTGGATGGCACAGAAACAGACGTTCTTATCAATACAGGCAAAAGCTATGTTGCTTTTGTAGACCTGGATTATTTCGGTGCTTATCTGATGGATGGTGTGGCTGTTGATTCAGCTGGCGATTACAAACCTGTGGAAGAAATGCCGGTAGAAGAAGGTGTGGAATCCACAGACGATGCAACAGTGGAATAAATATTAAATTGTAAGAATATATTAATATTTTTTACACAAATTATCACCACAGAAGTGGTACAATAGTTTCAATATTAAATTAATATGCAATCGAGGTGTTTACTATCAAAAAGTTTTTAAGTTTATTACTGGCAATGGTTATGTCTGTTTCAGTGTTTACTGCATGCTCATCGACAGAAGGCCAGCAGGGCGGCAGCCAGCAGGAAGGTACAGATGCTGTTATAAAACAGAAAGAATACAATTATCTGACAGGTATGCCTTTTGCAGACGGCGCCGATAAAACAGCCAGACCGGTTGCAGTTATGATCAACAACCGGAAAATTGCCCACCCACAGAGTGGCCTTGAAAATGCAGATATTGTATACGAAGCAGTTACCGAAGGCGGTATTACACGTCTGATGGCTGTATATTCAGATATCAACAAAATTGAAAAAGTTGGTCCTGTAAGAAGTGCACGAGATGCCTTTATTGAAATGCTGTTGCCGCTGAATGCTATTTATGTGCATATCGGCACATCCATATCAGCAGAAAGAATGCTGAATTTCTATTCTTATAAAGATATTGACGGTATCTATCTGGGCAGTCTGGCTTTTGAACAGAACCCTGAACTTGCCAAAACAAAAGGTGCTGAACATTCCTGGTTTACAAATAAAGAACTTATCAAAGCAGGTATTGAAAAAAACGGAATTGCAACAAAAAACAATTTCTACCCAGCCTTTGACTTTGTGGACTACAACGATACAAGAGTGCTGGAAGGCGAAAGCGCCAACACAGTAAGTTTTGCATATTCCAGCTATGCAGATGTAAGCTTTGCATTTGATGCTTCTGCAGGCAAATATATGAAAAATGCCTTCGGTGTACCACATATGGACGCAGATGCCAACACACAACTGGCTTTTGACAATGTGTTTGTTATCCTGGCAGATGTAGGTGTTCAGGAAGAAAATGGTGTACTGGCAGATATTGATCTGTCAGAAGGCTCAGGTTATTATTTCCATGGTGGGAAATATGAAGAAATCACCTGGAAAAAAGGTCAGCCGGAAGAACCACTGCTGATGTACAATGCTGACGGCGACATCCTTAAAGTAAACACAGGCAAAAGCTATGTGGGTATACTCGATACAAAACAGGCAGACAGCCTTGTAATTACTGAAGAAGTATACACAGCAGTCAGCGTGGAAAGAGTACAGTAAAATATTAAAACAGACAGAGAAAAATCTCTGTCTGGTTTTTTTATTTCAGTATTCCTATTGCTTTGTTTACCACAGAAATATGGGTTTCAGTTACATCACCGCCATATTCCCCATCCAGTGTCCACGGGGTAGGGGATTCAAATTCAAAATGTACATTTCTGGTTTTGAAATATGAAATATACCGGTTGTCAAAATTCTGTGTAAGTATAGAAGTGATTATACTTTGCAGGTCTGCCATATTTTTTGGTGCTTTTATAAGAAACACTTCAAACAGTCCGTCGTTCATTGACACTTCGTTTTTTACAGGCAGGCTCATACCGCCGATGCTGGTGGAGTTGGACACAGACCCATACACAAAGTCACCGTGCAGCACCCTGTCTTCGCTGATTACAGTCCGTTTGTGGTACTGGCCTATAGGCAGGCGTCTGATACCTTCTATTATATATGCGGCGTGTCCCAGCTGGTTTTTCATTTCCTGCGGTGTAGTATAGGAAACCTGTGTAAAAGCACCGAAGGCGGCCACATAGTTGAAATAAATCTTATTGAATTTCCCTATGTCATAGTAAAATGGTTGTGTATCTTCCACCTTGCTGCAAGCGGTTTCTATATCTTTGTTCAGCCCCAGAGAAATAGCGAAATCATTTGTAGACCCGGTTGGCAGATAAATCAGCTGTGGTTTTTCTTCCAGCCGCATCAGTCCGTTGATAGCGTGATTCAGTGTACCGTCACCACCGCAACATACAACAAAGTCAAATTTACCTTCCTCATCGGCCAGAATTTCTTCACAGCCATACCCTGGCAGTGTAGGCCACGCCACACATCGGCAGTTCCTTTTCCGCAGGCTTTCCACCACATATGGCAGCATATGGGCAGCCCCGTTTTTGCCGGCTTTTGGGTTATATATAATCAAAGCATTCTTTTTCATAGTATACCTCTGTAATATTGTATTTATATTATAATACTATTTTGTGAAAAAGTATCGTATTTTATGAAAAAACTATAAATTATTTCCTCTTTTGTGTTTGTCAATATATACGCTGATTATTTTCGCTTAACTTTTATATGGTTTTTTGTGCAATCATCCAAAATCAATATATTGATTTAATTTTACTTGCCAAAACACAATATATAGTAGTAAAATTAAATAGCTATAAAAGATAAAACACTATATATAGATACAGAATAAAATGTTTTGCAGGAGGAAATATGAACGCTATTACAGTTATAAAGCGTACAGGTCGCCAGGTTGAATTTGATGCTACAAAAATTGAACGGGCTATCCTGAAAGCTATGAAATACGGCAGCGGTATCGTAAATGAAAGAATGGCCAGAGAAATCAGCCTTGGCTTTGAAAGCGAAAAAACTGTTGTTACAATCAAAGAAATTGAAGACTATGTATATAAAGCACTGGTTGATTCCGGTGATATGCTGACAGCCAAATACTATGAAGCATACCGCGCAGTACGTGAATACCAGCGTCAGAGAAACACTATCGACAACAAGGTACTGGGTGTTGTTACAGGTGAAGAAAAGGATGTTCTCAACTCAAACTCCAACAAAAACTCTGCCCTTATTTCCACAATGCGTGACCTTGTTGCTGAAGAAGTTTCCAAAGATATTGCCCTGCGTATGATGCTGCCACCACATCTGGCACAGGCACACCGCGATGGCCTTATCTATATCCACGACCTTGGCCACTATCTTAACCCATCTTTCAACTGCTGTCTGGTAAACCTGGCAGATATGCTGAACAACGGCACAGTTATCAATGGCAAACTGGTTGAAAAGGCACATACATTCCGCACAGCCTGTACAATCGCAACACAGATTATTGCACAGGTTGCTTCCGGTCAGTTCGGCGGCCAGACAATCACACTGTCACATCTTGCACCATTTGTAAGAATTTCAAAAGAAAAATTCATCCGTGATACACGTAAAGAATGGGATGCAATGGGCTTTGAATATACAGAAGACCAGCTGAATGCTGCTGTAAAAGTGAAGCTGGAAGAAGAAGTTCGTGGCGGTATCCAGACTTTCCAGTACCAGATAAACACACTGCAGACATCAAATGGCCAGGCTCCTTTCCTGTCTGTATTTATGTATATCAACGAATATCCAGAATACGAAGAAGAAACAGTAATGCTGATTGAAGAAATGCTGAAACAGCGTATTCAGGGCATGAAAAATGAAGTAGGTGCATGGATTACACCTGCTTTCCCTAAACTTCTCTATGTAACTGATGAAAACAACATTCACCCAGACAGCAAATACTACTGGCTGACAAAACTGGCAGCTGTATGTGTTTCCAAACGTATGATGCCTGACTTCATCAGCGCAAAACATATGAAGAAAAACTATGAAGGCAACGTATTCGGCTGTATGGGTTGCCGTGCATGGCTGTCACCTTACAAAGGACCTATCAACAATACAGAAGGCGAATACAAATGGTATGGCCGTTTCAATATGGGTCTTACTTCCCTTAATCTGGCAGACGTTGGTCTGTCCGCTCAGGGCGACACACGTAAATTCTGGACTATTCTGGAAGACAGACTGGAAATGTGTAAAGAATCCCTGATGCTGCGTTATGACAAACTGAAAGATGTTACATCTGATGTTTCTCCTATCCACTGGCAGTACGGTGCTATTGCCCGTCTTGGCAAACACGAACCTATCTATCCACTGCTGCAGGACGGCTATGCTACAATCACACTGGGCTACATCGGCCTGTATGAATGTGTAAAAGCCCTTACAGGTAAAAGCCACACAACACCGGAAGGTGAAGCACTGGCTCTGGATATTATGAACCATCTCAAGAGCAAAATTGTTCTGTGGAAACGCCAGACAGGTCTGGGCTTTGCACTTTACGGCACACCAAGTGAATCCCTGACAGAATACTTTGCAAAATCACTGCAGAAACGTTTTGGTGTTATCGAAGGCATCACAGACAGAAACTACCTTACAAACTCTTACCACGTATTTGTACAGGAAGAAATCAATGCTTTTGATAAACTGAAATTTGAAAGCCAGTTCCACCCAATTTCTTCCGGTGGCGCTATCAGCTATGTTGAACTGCCAAACCTGGCTACAAACCCTGAAGTTATCGAAACACTTATCAAGTATATGTATGAAAATGTACAGTACGCTGAAATGAACACAAAACTGGACTTCTGTATGGAATGTGGTTTCGAAGGCGAAATCCTTTGTGACGACAATCTGGAATGGTATTGCCCTAACTGTGGCAACCGCGACAAAGACAGAATGAACGTTGTTCGCCGCACCTGCGGTTACCTGGGCGAAAACTTCTGGAACGAAGGCAGAACACAGGAAATCAAAGAACGTGTAATGCATCTGTAATTACAAAAAAACAGCCCATACACCAGTATGGGCTGTTTGAATAAAGAGGATATATTATGAAATACGCACAAATGAGACAGTATGATGTGGCAAATGGTGTGGGAATACGCACCAGCCTGTTTGTCAGCGGCTGTCATTTCCACTGCAAAAACTGTTTCAATGAAGAATACTGGCCATTTGACTACGGCCAGGAATATGATGATGCAGCAATGCAGAAATTTATAGATATGGGCAAAAGCCCAAATGTTACAGGCTATTCACTGCTGGGCGGTGAACCAATGGACCAGCTGATGGACGATATGCTGCTGAAAACAGTACAGGAAATCAAAAAACAGACAGGTAAAACTATCTGGATGTGGTCCGGCTTTACTTTTGAAGAAATGAATGCCCGCCAGAAAGAAATTCTGCAGTACGTTGATGTGCTGGTTGACGGTCAGTTTGTTGACGAAAAGAAAAATCTTACACTTTTATTCCGTGGCAGTGAAAACCAGAGAATAATTGATGTGCAGAAAACCCTGGAAAAAGGGGAAATTGTACCTTGGGAGAGAGAAAATGGATATTAAAATAAAATATTTTACACAGGAAATTGAAAAAATCGCACCTATTTCAAAAGGTGACTGGATTGACCTGCGCGCCGCACAGAAAGTGGAACTGAAAGCAGGCGAATTCAAACTTATTCCTCTTGGTGTTGCTATGCAGCTGCCACGGGGCTATGAAGCACACGTTTGCCCACGTTCTTCCACTTTCAAAAACTTCGGTGTTATCCAGACAAACTCTATGGGAATCATCGACAATTCCTACTGTGGCGATAACGACCAGTGGTTTTTTCCTGCCTTTGCACTGCGCGACACAGTTATCAATGTAAACGACCGTATCTGCCAGTTCCGCATTATGGAAAACCAGCCACAGCTGCAGTTTATCACAGTTGATTCCCTTGACAATGAAGACCGCGGCGGCCACGGCTCTACAGGAGTTAAGTAAACGGACAGATAAATTTGAATTTGGCGAACGGTTGTTGATATGTAAAACCGCGAAGAGGCGGGGTTTCCCCGCCCGTTTTCTTACAAAGGCTTGTATTTTACACTTTCTCCGTAGGGGCGGATATTATCCGCCCGTGTCATTCCGAGCTTGTCGAGGAATCTTTGTACTATCGTTTTGTGAAAAGTATTAGTTTTAGCATTTTTTTTGATAACATCCATATATGAATGTTATGTTACTTTTGGAGTCAAAAGTAACCAAAAACGCGGGGGTTGCGATTCCCCCGCACCCCACAAACGCTGCACAAGTGTGGAATGCTACGTCTGCTACAAATCGCGGAAATTTGAAACCTCATTCGTTTCACTCATTCGCTCGACAAATTTCTTCGCGATTTCCGTAAAAAATATTTCAACCTACTGAAGTCCTTGAAATATTTTTACTCTCCGCAGACTCCGCTATTGTTATTTGGGTGACGGAGCCGACCGCCGCCGGTGGCGGATAAAGGAAGGCGGAGGAAGGGAAAGTTACGAGCGTACAAGAGGGGCTTCAGCCTGTCGCCGTACGCGACGATAACTTTTCAGGGTGATTTCCCCGAACCCCTTTCTATTCGCCAAATCCCAATTTGTCCAACAGTAAGGGCGTACTTCTATACATTGTATTCTGCTATGTAGTGTGAGCAACGACAAAAGCCAAGTTGCAAAATGCAACTTGGCTTGAACTGTTTTACGAACACCGGACAATACAGCGGTTTACTTATTATCTTGTTTCTACGGTCAGTTTAAGTGCAGTTTTTGTTTCTCCGTTTACATCAACTGACACAAAGGCAGGTATACATACAATGTCAATGCCGCCTGGTGTCAGATAGCCTCTGGCTACCGCCACACTTTTCAGTGCCTGGTTTACCGCACCTGCACCGATGCCCTGTACTTCCACTTTACCTTTTTCTCTGATAATGCCTGCTATGGCACCTGCCACAGAAACAGGATTGGATTTTGAAGAAACTTTTAATACGTCCATTTTTTCTCCTTATTACGTTGTATATCTCAATTTTTCAACATATATTTATGTCTACAAATATTATACAACATAACAAGTGATAAAAACGTTAAAATTCTGCGAAAGTTTAAAGTTTCACAAACTTTCTGAACTTTTCTATTTTCACTGCCTTGCCTTGATTGTCGGTTTCCACAAATACGCCGTCAACATAACCCGGACCTTCAGCAACTTTAAACTGCACAGGTTTTAAGTATTTCTGTTTTTCCACTGCCAGCTGTGGCTGTACACCCAGCACAGAGTTTTCTGCACACACAGCACCGGCATCTGTGATGTATGCGGTGCCTTTAGGCAGGATTTTTTCATCATTTGTCTGCACGTGGGTATGTGTTCCTATAACAGCGGAAACCCTGCCGTCTGCATAGTTGGCAAATGCCTGTTTTTCTGCGGTGGATTCCGCGTGGAAGTCCACAAATATATTTTTGCAGTCTATATTTTTAAGAATTTTATCCAGCTCAAAAAATGGATTTCTGTGGTTGTCAATAAAAGCAACACCCATCAGATTTATTACAGCAATCTGATGTCTGCCCAGGTCCACGGTAGCCACACCACAGCCTTCTTCACTGTACAGCAGGTTTGCGGGACAAAGAACAAACTCATTTTCGGTGTACAGTGCCATATTTGCCCTGCGCATGGAATGGTTGCCGCCTGTAATCACATCTGCACCACAGGCGAAAATGTCCTGGGCATCACGGCTGTTCATACCTGTGCCGCTTTCGTTGGAGTTTTCTCCGTTCACTATGCATATATCACAGCTGTATTCTTTTTTTAGTTCAGGCAGTCCTTTGCGCAGCAGGTTAACACCATTTTCACCTACAACATCGCCAACAAACAGTATTTTCATAAAAACCTCTTATAATATATTATGTATATATTATATTGGTTCAGTGGTACAAATGCAAATTATTTCCTTGCTTTTATCACATATAGATATTATAATTTAAAATATAGTATATGTTATCGAAAACAAGGAGATACAATAATGGAAAACTACAAACTTATTATCTGGGGTCTTGGTCACGTGGGAAAATCTGCTGTAAGACAGATTGTTCAGCGTAAGAGCCTTCAGCTGGTTGCAGTATATGACAATGATGAAAGTAAAATTGGTCAGGATGCCGGTCTTCTGTCCGGTGTGGAAGAACTGGGTGTTACAGTATCAAATGACCTGGATGCTGTGCTGGCTACAGAAGCAGATGTTGTGCTGTACTATGCACCAAACTTCTTTGACGAAGGCAAACCTGTTTCACCACAGTCAGTTACAAGAAATATTGATGATATATGCAAATGTCTGGAAGCAGGCAAAAACGTAACTACAACTACACTTACATACTATGCACACAAAACAGCACCTGAATTCTTTGAAAGAATCGACAGGGTGGCAAAAGAAAACGGTGTTACATATGTTCAGCAGGGTATCTACCCAGGTGTATACACACCATACATCACAACAGTAATCGGTATGCTGGGTGGCAGAATCGACCAGGTTATTGTTTATGGCGGTGAAGATGACTACTACAATGTTTCACCTTGGACAAAAACTTTTGGCTTTGGCAAAAAGCCTGAAGAAATCAACACTGAATATATGGAAAACTTTATTTTCAGCTACTATGGTCCAACAGTTATGGAAGTCGCCGACCGCCTGGGTCTGGAATGGGATGAATACTCCTGCGTAAACGAACCACTGCTGGCTGAAATTGAAATGGATACACCACACGGCAAAATTATGCCAGGCACAGTTTCCGGCCATATCCTTACTATGTGCGTGAAAAAAGACGGCAAAGAAGTAAGCGGTTTCCACTTTGTTCATAAAGTGCACGACAAAATGCAGCCACTGCCAAGCCGTAAAACAAAAATCGAATTCAAAGGCGAAGTTAATACAACTATTGATTTCTCCACTATTTTTACAAAACAGGACGTATTCCTTACATCTGCAGTACCAGGTATCAACCTTGTGCCACAGCTTGTAGCAGCACAGCCAGGTTTCTGGAATGCTCTCGACCTGCCTGTTGGTCACCGTCCAAAATAATTTTTAATGTTTTTGAAATGCCTGCAAGTTATTTTTCTTTTCTTGCAGGCATTTTTTGTTGATTTTATGGTGAAAATGTGGTAAAATGCTTTTTGAAAAGGGAGCAAAAGTGTTGAAAACTTACAAACATCAAAGAAATGTAAAAATTTTTAAAAATTTCTCAAAAAAAGTGTTGACATTTCGCTTGTCCCTTGCTATAATATAAAAGCTGTCAAGGACAACAGCTAAGAGTGAGAGCCATTAGCTCAGTCGGCAGAGCACCTGACTTTTAATCAGGGTGTCCGGAGTTCGAGTCTCCGATGGCTCACCATAAACGACCAAGTTGGAATGCTTGGTCGTTTTTATTGCGAATTTAATATGCGAAGTAACTTCCCTTTCAAAGTGAAAAGCAACAAACCGCCTGGGTTGGAATACAGGCGGTTTTTTTATTGCTTTTATACAAAACCTGAAGCTGAATATATTCTGATTGCACAAAAAACTAATACAGCCTGTGATTTTGCGCTTATTGCAATTTCACAGGCTTTTTTATTTTTTCTGCTTTTTACTCGGGCTCTTCTCTTGGTTTTTTATCTTTCAAAAATGAACCGTGTAACACAAAAATACACAAAGAAACGAAATGTGACATACAAATGTATGTCAAAATGTATGTCAAAATGTATGTCAGATGTATGTCACATTTTGCAATATCATTTTATGTTACTTTTTCAAATCTCACCTATCTACAACTAACGGTTGTAAAAGTGAAAAGGCTGTGATAAAATAAAATTATAAAATCACCACAGGAGGCAAATATGAAAGAGAAAGTTTACGTAGTTATAGATCTGAAAAGCTTTTATGCGTCCGTGGAATGTGTAGAGCGTGGCCTTGACCCCATGGACACAAATTTGGTGGTTGCCGATGCCAGCCGCACTGAAAAGACTATCTGTCTGGCGGTTTCTCCGTCGCTGAAGGCTTACAGCATACCGGGCAGGGCAAGATTGTTTGAGGTTATTCAGAAAGTAAAGGAAGTAAATGAAAAACGTCGCTGGAATGATCCCGACAGAAAGTTTACCGGCAAGTCAGTTTACGACAGTGTACTGAAAGAAAATCCGTCGGTACAGCTAGATTACATAATTGCTCCGCCAAGAATGGCAATGTATCTGAAATACAGCACGGAGATTTATAAAATCTATCTTAACTATGTTTCAGCAGAAGATATTCACGTTTATTCAATAGACGAAGTGTTCATAGATCTGACAAACTATCTTGAAACCTACAAAAAGACAGCTTATGAACTGACAAAAGATATCATTTATAATATACTGTTCCAGACAGGCATTACCGCAGCTGCAGGTATAGGTTCTAATATGTATCTAGCGAAAGTTGCAATGGATATTATGGCGAAGCACGAAGAAGCTGATGAGTATGGCGTGCGCATTGCCCAGATAGATGAAAAGACTTACAGGGAAAAACTTTGGGCACATCAGCCGATTACAGATTTCTGGCGTGTGGGCAAAGGTATATCAAAACGCCTTGAAAAGTTTGATATATATACAATGGGCGACATTGCAAAAATGAGCATCCACAATGAAGATATACTTTACAAAGAGCTTGGCATAAATGCCGAACTGCTGATTGACCACGCCTGGGGCTGGGAGCCTGTTACCATTGCAGATATAAAAGGATACAAACCGCAGGCAAAAAGTATAGCTTCAGGCCAGGTACTGCACAGTCCTTATACCTTTGAAAAAGCAAGGGTTGTCCTTCACGAAATGGCGGATTCAGTGGTGTATCAGCTGTTGGAAGGAGAGCTTGTAACCGACCAGATTGTGCTGGCTGTAGGGTATGATATAGAAAATATTTCTGCAGATAGCGGTTATGATGGGGAAATTGTAATCGACCGGTATGGCCGCAAAAAGCCGAAACACGCCCATGGCACAGCAAATCTTGACAGATATACTTCTTCTGCAAAGCTCATTACAAACGCTGTTCTCGGGCTGTATGACAGGATAACAGATAAAAAACTGCTTATCCGCAGGCTTACTCTTGTGGCTTCACATATCAAAACCGAAAAAGAACTTAGGGAAGAACAGCGGGTGCAACAGCTAGATTTGTTTTCAACAGTTTTATCTGCAGATGTTGAAAAAGAATATAGGGCTCTTGAAAAGGAAAAACGGCTGCAGAAAGCAGTTATGGATTTAAAACATAAATATGGCAAAAACGCCGTGCTGAAAGGAATGAGTTTTCAGGAAGGTGCCACAATGAGAGACCGTAACAGACAGATAGGCGGCCATCGGGCAGGTGAAGAACAATGAAAAGAAAATTACAGGACTACAAAGATATTATAGATATGCCACGCCATATATCTGAAGGGCACCCCCATATGTCAATCCACGACCGCGCTGCTCAGTTTGCACCTTTTGCTGCCTTGACCGGTCACAGTGAAGCAATCAATGAAACCGCTCGAATAGTGGCCAGCAAAATTGTTTTGGGCGAAGATGCCGTACAGGAAATTTCTGAAAAACTGAATTATATACAGATATATGGCCAAAGCCATATTCACGTTAGCATTACATATTTCGTTCAGGATCAGAAGAAAAAACATGGTGGTCAGTACGTAACAAAACAGTCTATTGTAAAGAAGCTAGACGATGTAAACCAGACGGTACTATTGATAGACGGAACGGAAATCGAGTATGATAATATATTAGAAATTAAAACAGAATAGTTATAATATATCATGAAAATATGTGCATAGAAATGCGTTGTTGAGCGTTTCGGTTATAGGGAGCGGAAGAAGAAATAATACAACTTGTAAAATTCTAATTTAAATTAAAAATAAAGCGAAAGCTATTCCTAAATTTATTTAGGAATAGCTTTTTGTTATTTATAAACCATATTAGGCTTCTGGGAGTAATTCGTTGCTGAAAATTTCAAAAATAAAAATGCTATTTTAGTTTAACTTTTTTAGAAAATCTTCATAAACTGTGAATATCCTTTTTAGGTCATTAATATGATTCTCGAGGGACATATTGTTGTCATCAATTTCTTTTAAATTAGATATTATGTGGTTTCTTATAGGGAGAAAAACATTACTTATCCTGCTTTTGTTGATTTCGTTGTACCTACTTTCGGCAAGCAATTCTGTGTATCTAGAATAATATGCATGATACAAAGTAAAGGTGTTTTCATATTCTTTTGTTTTGGATTGGTATTTTGCAAAAGATTCTTTTTGGTTAAATACTTTTCGTTTGCCTTTATTTGCGATTGACAGAATTTCCTTTCGAAGGCCCTGTAAAAAAATCTTTTGTTCGTCGTTAAGTTTTGAGTCTCTGTCGATATTGCGTCTGAGCCGCATTGCGAGTCGAGAATATTCGTTATCTTCGGGATTGCCACTATGATTGTCTTTATATTTTTTGAGTGCGGAGAGTTTGCTTGCTGCTTTACATTCATCGCTGCACAGTTTGACGCTTAAACTTTGGGTTAGGAAATATTTCTCGCAATGATTACATATCTGGAAACGATATTTATGAGTTTGCAAGCTGTATATGTAATAATCGAGGAGAGCGGAGATTTCAGCGTTACAGAAAATACATTGTACGCTGCGGTTGGGCGTATGCCAGAATGTTCCCTCTCTACCATACGACTCGTTTTGCTGGATGGATTCAGGGAGAACAGGCAAATTGGAAGTGTATGTCTTCTTTTTATTGCTAATTTCGATGGATAAAGATTTCACTATAGTATGGAAGCTGGATATATAAGAGATTTTATCATTAAGATTTTCGAAAAATGCTTGCTCTATATTACGGGAAGGTATGTCGGTTTTGTTCGCGTAGTAATCTTTGCGTAAGCATAATGCTAGAAAGAGGTTGATTGGATTATTGTTTGTATTTTGTGCAATTAAATAATCCCTAGTTTCTTTTTTTAGGGAATTAAAATTCCATAATTTGGATTGCATTTCTTCTATTATTGCTTTCCATTTATCTTTCTCAGTGTTTTTGATGTCGAGAAAAAGTTGACCTAGATCTCGCTTGCGATCGAAAATGATTTGGTTATCGTGTTCGAGCTTGCGGAGTTTGTTTTTGATGTCCGACTTGGATCCGATAATTATCCTTTCCGACATGTTTGGGAAATCTAAGATCATACATAAACATAGATCACTGTTAGGTTTTGTAAGTGTTCTGGCGATAGAATTGGTATCATTGTTTTTACTTTTGTTCATAATTGTATTTCCTAATCTTTGTAATAACATAAAATATCGTATTTTATAAAAAAAAATAGCATATTTAGATTGATAATGTCAATTAAATATACGAAAATATTAGTGTAACAAATTTTAAATCCGAGGTGATATAGGTGAAAGATAGAACATGGAATAAGATGCCACTAATTCTTACGACCAAAGACTTAACGATTCTTATGAATGTCAGAGAGGCAACAATCAGGCGTTGGGCACGAGATGGGAGGTTGCCGGCGAAGAAGATTGGTAAACAATATCTATTCGATCGTGAAGCGATTATGCATCGCTTGAAGGGAGTTGAAGAGGATTGAAAAAAGGGTGGATCCAATTACACAGGCAATTGCTTGACTGGAGATGGTATACCAATATAACGGTTAAGACGTTATTTATACATTTCTTGTTGCAAGCCTGTCGGAAAAAAGTTGAGTGGCAAGGTATTACACTTCTGCCTGGACAATTAGTAACCAGTTATAGCACGCTAAGTGAACAGACAGGTCTTACTGTACAGCAGATCAGAACGGCTATCAATAAGCTTCAATCTACGGGTGAGATCAAGCATGATTCCACCAATAAATACACGATTATTACTGTCTGTAATTGGTCTGTATACCAAGCAGATAGGAGAAAAAAAGCAACCAAAAAACAAACAAATAACAAACCAACCACAACATACAATAATATTAATGCTTATAGCATTAATAATAAAAATATAGATATGAATGTGTATGGTCATCACTACAATGTATATCTTACGAAGGATGAGTATACTAGACTATCGAGTGAAGTAATCAATCGTGAACAGTACATCAACGCTCTGTCTGACTATATAGCAAGCACTGGAAAAAATTATAAAAGTCATTATGCGACTATTATCCAATGGCGGCGCAAAGCCAATAGACTTATAGACCAGCGGGATACAGACGTTGTGGAGAATAAAATGCATTCAGTACCCAAATTTAGAACAGGAGAAGGAAAATGAAAAAATCATTAGACGAAAAAATAAACGAAATTGAATTAAGAAAAAAAGGCATTGCGGAGGATTCAGATGGTCTGAGGCGCTGCCTCCGCTGTGGGGCACCACTACAACGACGCGAAATCGATCACAACGGAGAGCTGCATCTGATTTATGTACCTTGCGATTGTCTAGAAATACAAAAACGCCAGAGAACAGAAATGGTTCGAGAGGACTGTTTTATGAGCGATATATTGTCTACATATAAATATGATTCTCACCCAAATAAAAGGAATACGGCAAACCCATATCTCAAAAAATTCATAAGGAAATTTTTAAAGATAAAAAAGAGCGGTGTTAGCTTGTACATATATAGTCCATCAGACCAATCTAGAGTATTTAACTTGGCACGGATATCTAATGGGCTGATAGACCATGGACATACAGTAAAACACATTACAGCGCCCCTCTTTTCATCCCTTCGGCGAATACCCAATGCAGACTATACAAAGCTAATGAAAAAACTGTCCTCGTTTGATGCAGTGGCCTTTGCGGACTTGGATTTGATAACTACAGATGAAAAAGAATTAAGTTTTTTATGTGGTGTTATGAGCTTTCTTGTTAATAGTAACGTTACATTACTTATATCATCAGATAAACATATATATGATATTAATCCGGAGAGTTATTATGGCCAGAAAATTAAAGAGCTAATTAAAAAAAGATGTATCGTAATACCTATTCAGGATGATGTAGAAGAAATAAATCCGCAAAAAGTAGCCAGGGATGAATTATGGATGTTTGTAGAAGAGGATATCAAACATGAAAAATAAAAACAAAGTAATGGAAAGGAAAATATATATTTTCCTTTTCAAAGAAAGCTATTTTTACATTGGCTCTACTATACAGGGGTTGAGAAATGCTTTTAAAAGCAACTATTTAGGTCGCAATAAGTGGACTAAAGATTACTTTATTATGGTAAAGCATTCAAATATGTTACCGAAGATGTTTTTGCTGGAAACTATTACGAGTAATTCATACTCTTGTTTTATCCGACAATTGGCTTGGGCAAAGTTATTGATAGATAATGATTTCATCTGTATCAACGGAGACAAGTTTATGCAGTATGTAGAATCAGTGTGCGACGATGATGCTGACTATTCAGTGATTAAAAAGACGGATTTACAAGTTTTATTACGGGACATTAATTCGTTGTTTCAAAATTACGGAAGGCAGAGAAAACCTAATCCAACACAGAAACAGTTAGGTATTTCTCTGACAATAGAAGAGCATAATTTCATTACTGCTAAAGCCAAAGAATGTAATATGACTAAAAAAGATTATGTAAAACAGCTTGTCCTGAATCCCAATATAATTATGCTTGATACTTCATCACTTGAAGAGTATATAGCTGAATTGCGAACAGGGATTTCTTCGCTTAGACAAATCATAGTAAATGTTTACTATATGCAGCAGTATTTTCCTTCGGATTTGAAAAAAATTCAGGACTTCACTGATATGGTGAATGAGCACTATAAAGCGATGGTAATTTTGAGTACAGATATGTCGAAACAAATTATAAAATCCAGAAAAATTAAAATCTCCAAAAACCTTTCGCCTGAACAGGCGAATCATAGAGCGTAGCGATCGCGTTTCGACTCCCGACACTTAATGTTCGGGAGGTATATATGGGGTTATAGGGGCGGAACGCCACTGAAAAGTACGCACACATATGGTTACATATTAGTGCGCGTACATTGCTTGATAAAAATATTATAGCTATAAAATTTGAGATTATATGAATGAATGGAAAATGAAAATGGAAAATATTATGAGCAGAAAGAGATTAATTCGGACAGGCTTTCCATATGATGCTTACAAATATATTGATAAGCCAGGACAGTATATGGCTATCCTTGACGCTAAATGCTGGGGCCATAATAATCTTTTGCTGTTTTTTACGTTGACAGATTATAATTACAAGACAATAATCACAGGAGCATGGAGAAATACCAATTATTACTGTTTACGAAATATTCCGGCAGGCAGTAAAGTATTACTTTTATTCAGGAGAGCGAAAACAACAGGCAACGTATATTTGGCGGGAGCAGAGGTTTTAGAGGCAGAACAGGAGATTATATATGGGGAAGATTTATAGAACATCGGTGTATGTACCAATGCCGGATGGTTCCGGTAAACGAAAGACAGTGAGAGCAGAATCCCAGAAAGAATTAAATAAAAAGGTTCTGGAGTTGAAAGCGAGTATTATTCGAGGGGAGCTACTTTATTCGGCTGCATATTTTGCGGACTGGCGGGAGCGTTGGTTTGAAGATACAAAGGTTCCTCTGGAATTATCACAAAGAACTTTAGAGGAATACCGTCGGGCTATTGCTCATTTGAAAAGGCGATTTGGTGGAAAAACTCAAATCAAAGATATTCGTCTCGCAGAATTCCAGAGTTTTATAAACGAACTGGCAGTTTGTAATCCGAACACAGGTGCACCTGCTAGCAGAAAATTGATTAAAGATTTAATCCGGGTAGGAAACGGAATTTTCAAGTATGCTGCAGCGAATGGCGTCTCAGGAATAATAAATTTCTTTGATGCAGTTATGATACCTAAACAGGCAACTGTGACAAAACGTAGACGGTTAAGCGAAGATGAACAGTCAATGATTCTGGACTCTGAACACAGCGTTAAATTACCAGCAATGATAATGATGTTTTCTGGTTTACGATTGGGTGAAGTTTTGGCTTTGGAATGGAATGATGTTGATTTTGATACATCAACAATAACAGTAAGTAAATCTATGGTTTTCGAAGAGAATAAGGGTAAAATCACCTCAGGAGGCAAGACGAGAAATGCAAGACGCATTGTCGCAATACCACCAGTTCTTGTTGAATATTTGAAGCAGGAAAAAGACAAAAGTAAAACAGACCTAATATGTGTAACGGCAAATCGTAAACCTCATACGAAAGCATCCTGGCGAAGAAGTTGGGATTCATACATAATTGATCTTAACCTTAAATATGGTTACGACAATAAATTTAATAAAAACAATCCTCGAATAAAAGCGAGCCAGCTGCCTCTCAGAATAGAGCGATTTACAGCTCATTATCTTCGCCATACATACGCAACTTTATTGTATTTACAAGGTGTTGATGTGGTTACTGCAAAGCAGATGATGGGCCATGCTGATATCTCAACCACTATAAATATTTACACTGACCTTGCCAACTTTAATCGTAAAAGTTTGAGCGATGCCTACAAGCAAAAACTCAAAAATCAATATAAGATAGATTATTCGTTATAGGAGAATGCTAAAATGATACAATATTATTTTGACAGAAATAATTTGGAAAAATCTGTTGTAGAAGTGGATTTGATGGACTCTTCAGATATTGAGAATTTGGTTGCTGATATCTATGAGATGATAACAACGGTTATAGATTGTGTTGCTACAAGATATATAGATGAAAATTGGCAGCGGAGATTTGCGGAAGAATTAAAAGAGATGCTGGCAGATATACTGTATGAAAATGACATATA
>JAFZDX010000081.1 GCA_017560985.1 Oscillospiraceae bacterium | reverse complement strand
TGTATAATATAACAAGTAGTTTTAAATACAAGGAGATATATGAAAAATAATTTTATTATTGCTCTTTTAAAAGATCTGAAAAATAGAACTTCATATTGCATCAGCCCACTTTTAAGTGAGAGGGTGGAAGACTGCGTATCTGTACTGGGAATAAAATTCAGGAAAATAATTTCTCCTATACTTAGAAAAGCATACAGAAAATAAATATCATATAAAAATAAATTTCCGCATACAATTTACAAAATACTGTATGCGGAGATTTTATTATGCAGGACAAACTTTTTATTGATCTGGGTGGGGAAAGGGCCGTGGCTATAGGTCGTTATGTGGCAGATACCGGTGCAACAGTGCGCCAGGCGGCCGCTGTTTTTGGCATATCCAAAAGCACAGCTCATAAAGACCTGGCAGTCAGACTGAAAAACGAAAATTTCACACTGTACTGTCAGGTGGCACAGGTACTGGCTAAAAATAAGAAAGAAAGGCATATGCGCGGTGGCCTTGCCACCAGGGAAAAATATCTTTGCCTGTCAAAAAAGACGGGAAAGGAAAGAATTGGAAATTTATAGTTAATACATATTCGTTAAAAGTGTATATTTAAACTTGATTATTAGGTGCTATGGTAGTATACTGTGAATATGTATTAATCGAGGAGAGAGAAAAATGATTGACAACAAAAAACTTTTTTCAATAGTGGACAACCTTGCTGACGTTATTGCACAGGCCAATGACGAAGTGTGGCAGGCTGCAGAAGTATATTTCAAAGAATACAAATCTGCCCAGGTGCTTTCAGAAGCGGCAGAAAAGTTTGGCTTTACAACTGAAATGGGTGTAAGCGGTATTCCAACAGCATTTGTATGCAAATGGGGCGAAAAAGGCCCTAAAATCGGTATTCTTGCAGAGTATGATGCTCTGGATGCGCTGAGCCAGAAACCTGGTGTGCCAGAAAAATGCCCGGCAGATGGCAGACCAGAAGGTTTTGCCGGTCACGGATGTGGTCATAACAGCCTGGGTGCAGGTGCGCTGGGGGCTTCCATTGCACTGAAACAGTATTGCGAAGCAGAAGGCATCGATGCACAGATTTATTTCTTTGGCTGCCCTGGCGAAGAAAACGGCAGCGGTAAAGTGTTTATGGCCCGTGACGGTCTGTTCAGTGATATGGACATCTGCATCACCTGGCATCCTGGCACAACAAACTCCATCACAGGTGACGGTTCACTGGCCAATATCAGTATAAAATACAAATTCCACGGTGTAGCCAGCCACGCGGCTGCAGTGCCACATCTGGGCCGCAGTGCTCTTGATGCCTGTGAACTGATGAACGTAGGTGTAAACTACCTGCGTGAACATATCATCCCTGAAGCAAGAGTGCATTATTCTTACCTGGATGCAGGCGGAAAAGCACCAAACGTTGTACAGGATTATGCCTGCACATATTACTTTGTACGTGCTCCAAAAGCAAAAACTGCATTTGAAATCACAGACAGAGTTGATGACATTGCCCGCGGTGCCGCTCTTATGACAGGTACAAAACTGGAAATCATACATATGGACGGTCTGTCTGACTATATTCCAAACGAAACTCTGGGCAAAGTAATGTATGAAGCTTTCTGCGAAGTTGGCACACCTGACTACACAGAAGAAGAAATCGCAATGGCAAAGGCATATACAGATACATTTGATGCTGTTGGTCTGGAAAGCGCCAGAAAACAGGCTGCAAAAGAAGCAGGTGTGGATATTTCTGTTTATGAAAATATGTTCCTGGATAAAAACATTGCACCTTACAACCATCAGCCTGAAAAAGCTATGCCGGGATCAACTGACGTGGGCGATGTAAGCTACTGCGCACCTACAGCACAGTTCAGTGCAGCCACAGTTGCAGTAGGCACACCTGGTCACTCCTGGCAGATGACAGGTCAGGGTGCTGTAAGCTACTGCCATAAAGGCACAGTAAACGCTGCAAAAGTGCTGGCACTTACAGCCCTGAAAGCAATCGACAACCCTGAAATAATTGAAAAAGCCAAGGCAGAACACAAAAAGAACTGCCCAGACGGCTACATCTGCCCAACAGACCCTGAATTTATGCCAGACCTGGAAGGCTGATAAAGAACATTTATAGGCACAGCCATAGGGCTGTGCCTGTCTGTTTGAAAACAGTTGTTTTACAGGATATTTATAGCTGAATTGTATTGAATAACAAGGAAATAGATATTATAATATTGATATGTAAATACTGTAAGAAGGTGAATTCAAATGAAAAAAGCAATAAGTATTATTCTTGCAATAGTTTTTGCTGTTTCTATGGTGGCCTGTGGCGGTTCAGCTGACACTGACACACAGCCGGACACACAGCCAGACAATACACCGGCAGCAAAAGAGCTGATATATCCATTTGGTTTGGCAAACCGGCCTATTGGAATGGAAGGCGGCTATAATTATAAAACTGCCTGTTATCAGGACCAGACACTGGAAACAGACGGCTATGTGTACATAAGAGATTACACTGTAACACCTGTTGAAGGTGAAGAAGGTATGGTGGACAAATCTGTTACTGTAGGTTTTGTTTTTAATGACTACAATGCATATAGTTATGGCACTATGGCATATCTGCTGTATTCCGATATTGATGGTGACGGTGTACTGGGTGGCACAGACCGGTGGACAGTGGAACACCAAGGTGAAACATATGAAGTAACTGTTGTCAGGGATGAATTCCTGGCCAGACAGTGGCTGGCAAACCATGTTTATGTTTCTTTCTACAATCTGACCCTGCGTATGCCGGAAGGTTATGATGACATAGCACTTTTCTTCTACAATGCAAAGAACCAGTTTGGTATGACAGATGACGTTGGCGAACTGCCTGATGGAACAAACATTGCGGAAGTTGTTGACCAGGATACACAGTGGTTTGTTTTTGGCGGCGAAGACGGCACATACTATGGTCAGCAGATAGAAACACAGCAGCCTGTGGCAGACCCTGCGGCTATTATTTATGACCGCCTGTACCAGATGGATGCACCACCTCCAATGCCTGGCGACCCTGTATATGATTATCTGCCTGCAGAATCTGGCAGTGACAATACAGAAAAACAGCCTGAAAACAACGACAGTGACACACTGCCTGTGGCACCGGACGACTATGTGAAAGAACCGGACAATCCACCTGCATCTGATAACTATGTAGACAATACTGATTCCTGGATTGAACTGACAGACTGGACAGTAGATGAAATAGATGGCAATGGTGACTATCAGCCACTGAACTTTTTCCTGCTGACACACGGCTGGAACGAAACATTGCAGACAAGATACCGCAGTTTTTCTGATGCTGACGGCACAATACAGGAGTTTACTCTCCAGGCTATGAGAGACGGTTCTGTAACAATGGATATCATCGGCACAGAAATTACCGGAGAAAGCGTATGTTTTGAATTTGCACTTCTGGACGAAGAAGGCTATGAACTGTCTGTGACAAAGGTGGACATACCTGTCAAAAGATAACGGATAAGTATATGATGTATATAACAAAAGCCGGACTGAGACACAGTCCGGCTTTCAGTTTTGTGTAGAAACAACCACCAGCTATGCTGGTGGAGAAATGCTTAGCTTTAAGCATTGAGCGTAGCGAGATGTCATTCTGAGCAAGTTGTTGCGAAGAATTTTTGCACTGGTGTTATGTGGAATTATTACTTTGCAGATAGTTCTGGAACAAAGATCCTTCGACTCGTTTTACTCGCTCAGGATGACATATTACCACTTTAGTGGTTGCAGTGCGCGTAATGCAGTTGACGGATTTTTAATACCTCTTGAGAGGTGAGCCAGTAGTACGCCCTTATAGGGCTGGTGCATACCACCGGTTTCACTGGTGGTTTTGATTTGTACAGAGAATAAAAAGGACAAGGTTTTTATACCTTGTCCCTTATTATATACAATTTATTTGTTTTCTTTAAGTTTTGCAGCTTCTGCCATTTCTTTTTTGAACAGATAGTTGTCAACTTTTTCTGTCATTTCAGGTGGCACAACTTTAGCAAATGGGAATACATCAGCATTGATCATTTCTTCTGCATAGTCCTGAACAAATTTTGTTGTTCTTTCCAGTGCTTTTGGATACAGCCAGTCGATAATGTCGTTTCTGTCGTGGATGTAGCCTGCACCCTGTGTACCGAAACGGATAAAGCTGGTAGATGGAACACCGTTGTCAGCAAATGGAACACCGTCAGATGAATAGATGTCCTGTTTTGTGATAACTGCATAACCTTTGCGTCTCATAAATGAATCGCAGTAGTTTGCAGCTTCCTTGCTGGCCAGTACCAGTGCCTGGTCTGCACCCAGAACGCTGCCGCCTACGTCTACGTTAATCATATAAACGTGGTCTTTCAGTTCGTCTTTATGTGCTTTAACCCATGCTTTTGAACCCAGCAGACCCATTTCTTCACTGCCATACCAGTTGAACTGCAGTGTTCTTCTTGGTGGGTTTGCAACAAAGTGACGCAGGATTTCCATATTGATTACGCTGCCTGCACCATTGTCGTAAACACCAGTGGAGAATTCAACAGAGTCAAAATGTGCGCCAAAGGAAACGATTTCATCAGCTTTGTCTGTACCAGGAATAGTTGCAACAACGTTGTGGCTTGTTCTTGTTACAAACTGGCCTTTAACTGTCAGTTTTACTTTGCTTGCGCCTTCTTTTACCATTTCAAAAGCATCTTTGATTCTGATGCTTGCTGCTGGCAGGTTGCCGAATGCACGCAGAGTATCTCTTGTAGAGCGCTGCAGCAGGTCGCTGTTTTCATCTGTGTCCAGCATTGTACCAGTCATTGAAATAAAGCCAACAGCACCGGATTTCAGGATTTTTCTGAACAGGTCCAGTCTTACAATGCCGTTAACCAGGATGATTTTGCCTTTGGAGTTGGCAATATCAACATCTGTCATATTTTCAGCATAGTAGAATGGTGCTTCGATGCCTTCGTCAGGTGTGTTTTCGCTGAATCTGTATGCTCTTACAATATATTTCTTATTATAAGGTTCCAGAACTTCAAGTTCAGCCACTTCCTGAACATAGTCTTCGATTTCGAATGGTTCGATGTCAGCTTTGATGCCCATTGCTTCAACTTCTGCTTTCAAAATCTGTGCAGCTTTCAGTTCTTCAGCACTGCCGCCAACACGAACAAAACCAATTTTTTTAAGTAATTCAAACTGTTTACTCATAGTAAAGCCCTCTCTTTTGTAAGTTTTTACAATTTACTTGGTATTATATCACATATTTTGTGGTTTGTCACATATTTGTCAAATGTAACCATTTTGACATATTCTTATTTTATTAAAACAAATTTCAGTAAAGCATTTATTAAAATTAGTCTCTCTACGGAAAACAGATGTATTTATCAAGAAGATTGATATTTTTTTAACTTTTTTAAAATTCACCCCATTTGCAAAAAAATCTGACTTGTGCTAAATTAATAACCATCACAAGGGTCTTTGTGAAAATCGTAACAAAATACAGATGAGGTACTGAAAAGTTTTGTTGCAGATGTTCAAAAGATTCCGATTACGACAAGTATATTTTATATAAGGAGAGACAAAGATGAAAAAATTACTTGCATTAGCGCTCAGCGCAGTAATGGCTTTTTCACTGGTAGCTTGCGGCGGCGAAGGCGGCGGCAAAGAAGAAGTTGAACTCCTTCCAGTACAGCCAGAAACAATTAAAATTCTTGCTCAGACAAACAGAGAAGCAGAAGTTAACATTCTGCGTGACCAGCTGACACATGCCGGCTTTGTAGTAGAAGCTGACATGCAGCCTGACTACGCTTCAGTATCAGCAGCTCGTGACAAAGGCGACTACGACATTTGTATTTCAGGTTGGTCAACAGGTACAGGTAACCTTGACTATGCTGTTCGTGGTATTCTCCACTCAACAGGTGACTACAACTACTCACCAGTTGTTGACGAAGAAGTTGACAGACTGATTGACCTTGGTGCTTCACAGACACAGGCTCAGGCTGTTCAGACATACCTCGATCTTGAAACACGTCTTATCGACGAAATGGCTTACATGATTCCTCTGTACTCACCAAAATCAGTTTCTGCATACAACAAAGATATCATTGATGTAGAAAAACTGAAAATGTACAAATCTTCCGGCCCAATGTGGTGGGAATACAGATATGCTGATGAATCTCTGAATGCTACAAGACCTATCGTTTTCACACAGAACTCTGCTATCATGTCTACACTTGACCCAGTTCAGGGTAATGACGCTACAATGGGTACAGCTTCTTCAAACAACTATGCAAAACTGATTGCTCTTGAAGTTGACGATACATTCAGACTTGAAGGTACAGCATCACATGCTTATGCTATCGCAGAAGGCAACAGCGAATTCTACTTCCTGCTCCGTGATGACATTTACTTCGGCACAAACGATGCAAACGGCAATGTAATCAACACAGGCGTTAGAGCTGGTGGTGAAGACGTTGTTTACTCACTGGAAAGAGCTTCACATAAAGACTCCGTTCCATCACACAAAACATTCACACTGCACAACCATCTGGACAAAATTGAAGTTCTGACAAACCTTGCTGAACTTTCTGAAAAACTTGACTCCGACACAGGTGCAACAATTCTGGAAACACTCCAGAAAGGTATTGACAACGAAATCGCAGCTCTCGTTGCTAAAGACGAAGATGCTGACAACGCAGCTGGCAAATACCAGGTTGTTAAAATCACAACAACAGAACCATTCCCACAGGTTCTCAACTTCCTCTGCCACTCATCTGCAGGTATCGTATGTAAAGAACAGGTTGAAAAATACAACGCTAAATACATGACAGACGGTAAATTCGACCTTGATAAATACGATGTATCCAAAGACGTTGCTTACGGCGACTTTGCAGCATTCAAAAAAGGTGACACAGGTATGCTGTGGTGCTCCGGTCCATTCGTTATGAACAAAGTTGACGACTACGGCGCAACATTCGTTAAAAACCCAGGCTTCAAAGCTGGCCAGGAAGATACACCAGCTATCGAAACTTACTACCTCAAATTCATCGCTGATGCAACAGCAGCTGCATCCGCATTCCGCGCAGGCGAAATCGACGTTCTGTCTTCTGTAGATGCTAACATGGTTGGTACACTCCAGGCTGACGAAAAATTCGAAGTTCGTATCAAAGACGCTAACTCCACATACTACTGCTACATCAACATGAGAGAAGGCAGCAAATTCAACAACGTTGACCTTAGAAAAGCTGTTCTCTACTCAATCAACCAGCAGGACTTCGTAGATTACAAAGACGGTATGGTTAACAAAGTTTACTCTGTAGTTGACACATTCCTCCACGGCGGTGACACACCAAGAGTTCTGGAACAGGATCTTGTTAAAGCTAACAAACACCTTGCTGCTTACCAGGCAACACTTGCTGAATAATCTACAATGATTAAATAATTAAAGGCTACCTTCGGGTAGCCTTTTTTATGTGCTGACAGCAGTGAAATATTTTGTTATAATAATGTAAATGGAAAGTGGGTGGTCTGATGCTGTACAATGCAAAGAATGGACAGGTAAATATAGGCAGTTCAGTTATGGATTATATAAAATTCGGCAAAGGTGAAAAGAATATTATTATGATTCCTGGCCTGGGAGATGGACTGAAAACTGTAAAAGGCCTGGCATTGCCTATGGCATTTATGTACAGGCAGTTTGCAAAAGATTTCACTGTCTGGATGTTCAGCCGTAAACAGCCTCTGGAAGCTGATGCCACCACCCGAACAATGGCCCGGGACCTGAAAACTGCAATGGATGAACTGGGCATAGACTGTGCCCACATTATGGGTGTATCCCAGGGTGGGATGATAGCACAGTGGCTGACAATAGATTTCCTGCAAAAGGTGAAAAGTCTGGCACTGGTGGTGACACTGGCAAAACAGAATAAAACAGTGCAGTCGGTGGTAGGCAGCTGGATTGAAATGGCACAGAATGATGACTTCAAAACATTGACAATAGACAATTTTGAAAAGAGTTATACAGATAAATATCTGAAAAATTATCGCCCATTTTATCCCCTTATAGTACCTTTTATGAAACCAAAGGATAAACAGAGGTTTCTTATACAGGCCAGATCCTGTTTAAGCCACGATGCGTGGGACTATATTGATAAAATCACTGTTCCCACACTTATTGTGGCAGGTAGGCAGGATAAAATTGTGACCTGCCGGGCTTCTCTGGAAATGGCGGAAAAAATAGATAAAAGTGAATTGATTGTTTATGAAAACTACGGACATTCGCTGTATGAAGAAGCAAAAGATTTTAATAGTAAAATAATTAAATTCGTTGAAAAAGCCGATTGAAGCCAATAAAAAAATAAATAGATCAAAAAATACTTTATTAAAGTTTTTATTGACATTAATAAATATAATTGCTAAAATTAGTCGTATTAAAAGGGAGTAGCTTACGCATTGGCGTACACTGCTGCGTCATTTCGGCATTTTTTGCCCGCACTTTGTTTAAAAAGCGAGACTTTTACTGTAAGAGTAATTGTCTCGTTTTATTTTGTTTGAAAGGATTTTTTATGAAAACTTTAGTTATAGCTTTATTTGCATTGACATATGTACTTATGCTTTCAGTGCCAAAATACCGCCATTTTGCTGCACTGGCAGTGGCTGGTATTTATGTGGTGCTGGGCGTTGTTGCACCTGGGGAAGCACTGGGTACTATTGACTGGAATGTTATTCTGATGCTGGCCGGTACTATGGGTACTGTATATCTGTGTATTGAATCACAGATGCCTGCCGCAGTGGCTGATATTCTGGTAAACAAACTGAAAAAAGTAAAACTTATCTTTGTTGCACTGGCTCTTTTTGCAGGTTTTGTGTCTGCTTTCATTGACAATGTTGCCACTGTTCTTATGGTTGCACCTATTGCTCTGGCTATTGCAAAAAAATTCAATATTTCACCTGTGCAGACTGTGCTGACAGTTGCTGTTTCATCCAACCTGCAGGGTGCTGCCACTCTGGTAGGTGATACCACAAGTATCCTGCTGGGCGGCTATGCCAGTATGGACTTTATGGACTTCTTCTTTATGAATGGCAAGCTGGGTATGTTCTGGATTGTTCAGGCCGGTGCCCTGGCCACAGTACCTGTACTGTTCTATATATTCAGAAAAGAAACACGGATTATTGACAGGGGTACAGTTACAGAAATTACAAATATGTTCCCAACATATACACTTCTGGCAACAGTTGCCTGTCTGGTGGCTGCATCATTTATTCCAAACAAACCGGCAATCACAAATGGTGTAATCTGTGTGATTTTCTGCTTGATCACAATGGCACAGGAATTCTGGCTTAACCGCGACGAAACAAAAATCAAGGATACGGTTGTAAATATTGACTTCCAGACACTTATGCTGCTGTCCGGTCTGTTTATCATTATCCAGGGTATTACAAATGTTGGTCTTATCAATGATATTTCCAATCTGTTTGTATCCATTGCAGGTGACAATGTGTTCTTTATCTACACAATCCTGGTATGGTTCTCTGTTATTATATCTGCATTTATTGACAACATTCCTTATGTTGCCACAATGCTGCCTGTTGTTTCCAGTATTTCCGCTGCAATCGGTGTTGACCCTACTGTACTGTATTTCGGCCTGTTGGCAGGTGCTACACTGGGTGGTAATATCACACCTGTTGGTGCATCCGCAAACATTGCTGCCGGTGGTATCCTGCGCAAAGAAGGTTTTGAAGTTTCTGCCAAAGAATTTATGTCTATTGGCGTGCCATTCACTCTTTGTGCAGTTCTTACAGGTTATGCACTTATCTGGCTTATTTACGCATAATATATTTATCACTGACACCTCTGCCTGTGCAGAGGTGTTTTTACTTATATTTTACATATACCGGTTTGCACAATATATAAAATATATGTATAATTAAATAGCAAACACAAATCAATGAGGTACAGATATGAGAATATGGTGTATTGAAGATGATATAAATATAAATAATCTGGTGGTTTATGCTTTGGAGTCCTCTGGCTTTGAGGTAAAAGGTTTTGTGAATTATGCAGAGTTTGACCGGGAACTGAAAAAGCAAAAACCGGACCTGATTATTCTGGATGTTATGCTGCCAGATAAGGATGGTATGGAAATTCTGCGGGAACTGCGCGAAAAAACATTTACCAGACATATACCTGTTATTATGCTGACGGCCAAAACCGCAGAAAGCGACAAGGTGCGTGCACTGGATATGGGTGCAGATGACTATGTACCAAAACCTTTTGGCGTAATGGAGCTTATCAGCCGTGTCCGCGCGGTATTGCGCCGTGTGGCACCTAAACAGCCGGAAGAAGTTATAGTGTGCCATAACGTTTCTGTAACACCATCGCGGCACCGCGTGGAAGTGGACGGAACAGCCATAGAACTGACACTGAAAGAATATAATCTGCTTTATCTGCTGGTTTCCAACAAGGGACAGGTATTCAGCCGAAAACAGCTGATGGATAAAGTGTGGGGGGACAGCTATGTGGGTGAAAGCCGTACCATAGATATGCACGTGAAAACACTACGCCAGAAACTGGACGCAGGTGGTGATATTATCAAAACCGTCCGCGGAGTAGGTTACAAAGCAGAATAATGGTGTAAATTATGCAAAACAGAATTCTAAAAAACACGGTGGTCAGCTGTCTGTTTGTAGTTATACTGTCGGTTTATTCATGTTTTTTGCTGTATACAAGTAATTTGCAGAAAACGATGAATCAACAGGCTTATTCCCAGACTATGCTGCTGATGCATATTCTGGAAACATCAAAGGAAGACCCGGTTTCGGCAATAAAGAAAATAAAAAACGAAATATACGGCCGAATTACTTTTGTAGATGAATCAGGCAATGTTACATACGACTCTGACTATGAAATAGCGCAGATGGAAAGCCACAGCGACCGACAGGAAATTATCAAAGCGAGAAAAGAGGGCATAGCTATAAACCAGCGTATGTCCAACACCAGCAACAAGCGGATGTATTACTGTGCGGCCTATGTAAAGGATATAGGTGTTGTACGTGTGGGCATCACTTCAGCTGTTGAAATAAAAGATGTGCTGAAAAATACCAGCCCTATCCTGTGGGGGTCCATCGTGGTGTTTATGGCAGGCATACTTGTGCTGTCTGCAATGACTACCAGACGTATTGTAGACAACATTGAAAAATATGACATCGAAACAGGGGAAGGCGAAATTTATGAAGAACTTTCTCCTTTTGTACAGAAAATTAAAAGCCAGAATGATATTATCAAACGGCAGCTCCAGACACTGACTGATGAAAAAATAAAACTGCAAAGTATCTTTATGAACATCAAAGAAGGTATACTGGTGTGTGACAGCCGTATGCGCATAATGCAGACCAACAATGAAATCAGAAAGATATTCGGTTTTGATGAATATCAGTCTGTTTTTTCCAGGGCGGTCAAAATGCCGCAGATGGTGGAAGCAATGGAAAAGGCACTGTCTGGGGAAACAACACAGCTGACTTTTGAGTGGCAGGGCAGATGGTATCAGAGCATCACCAGCCAGAATAATTATCACAACGAAAAAGGCGCAATACTTATTGTGCTGGACATTACACAGCAGGTGGAAAGCGAACAGAACCGCCGCCGGTTTACAGACAACGTTACCCACGAACTGAAAACACCGCTGACCAGTATAATAGGGTACAGCCAGCTGATAACCAACGATATTGCACGACCTGATGATGTGAAAAAGTTCGTGACAATTATTGAACAGAACGCCCAGAATCTAATGGATATGATAAATGACATTATGAAAATATCCAGCCTGGAAACCCGGGAAGGCTTTGCGAAAACAGTCCTTTCTCTGGACGAAATTATAAACAGCACAATCATTCAGGAAAAACTGGCCGCTGAAAGCAGGAATGTTACAATTACTGCCAATGTGGAAAAAATGCAGATTGTTGCAGATGAAAGCCAGATGTATCAACTGGCAGGTAATCTGATATCCAATGCAATTAAGTATAATGTGGACGGTGGCACTGTGGAAGTAGATCTTTGCAGACAGGGTAATATGGCTGTACTGTCAGTAAAAGACAGCGGCATAGGCATACCGGCTGACCAGCAGGACAAAATTTTTGAACGTTTTTATGTGGTGGATAAGTCCAGAAATAAAAAAATATCTTCCACTGGGCTGGGCCTTTCTATTGTAAAGCACATTGTAAAGGCTCACGACGGCCACATAGAGCTGGTTTCACAACAGGGAAAAGGTTCACAGTTTACTGTAAAACTGCCGATAGAATAGTAAAAAAGACTGCATATCGATGCAGTCTTTTTGTTATATATGAAAGCAACCCTTGCTTGCGTGACAAAAAATCAGTTTTGTTGTACTATTTTTACAGAAAGGATGTGCCATGATGTACGATATAAGTAAAAATCTGAAAAAACTGCGACAGCAGAGAAACTGGACACAGCAGCAGATGGCAGATGTGCTGTTTGTTACCAGACAGGCGGTTTCCAACTGGGAAACAGGAAAAAATATGCCTGACCTGGCTACATTGCAGATTATAGCTGAAAAACTTGATGTCAGCACAGATGAAATACTTTATGGTAAAAATCAGACTTATGAAAAGGTGAAGAAAGACACCAATAAAATAAAAAAGCTGCTGCTTTTTATTGGGGCTGTGTATATCAGTTCTGTGTTGATGGTATTACTTGCAATTATTTATGATCTGAATCCAGATGTAATTTTAACAGGTTTAACCCATTATATGCTTATTGTGCGACCAGTGCTGGCCTTTGCCGTGGGAATATTTATTTATCAGAATCTTAAATATAACGGAAGAATTAAAAAAAGTTTTCCTGAAAAGCATAAGGAATCTGTACATATATTTACAAATATAACTTTACTTGTCCAGATAGCACTGACGCTGGCAATAACAGCTGATACTGTTTGGTTTTACTTTAACGGCGGAAATTTTCTGCCTGATGCTGTAATGGATTGGTGTAACTTTATGATGTCTGGGCTGGGAATTTATGCATTTATATTGTTTGTTGCGGTTGGCATACTGCACGAAGCTACAGTTTGATATTTATAGTCTCCGGCAGGTATCTGCCGGAGTTTTGTTTTGCAGGGGAAAAACAGGGGATGAAATGGATTTTCTTTTCTTTACAATTAAAATGTGGGGAAAAGGAGGAGAAAATGGGAAGAAATCTTGATTTTGAAGGAAAGATGAAAAAATTGCTGAAAAGCCAGATGAATGCAGACAGCCGACAGGGGCTGGACTTTTTGCCCGTGGAGGGACCCTGTACCTGGATGAATGCTGTGTGCCTGTCGCTGGCAACAAAAGCGGTGAAAGGGGATATTTCTGCCATAAAATATATAAATGAAATTTGCCAGAAGGAAGAAGAAGCACAGGGGAAAGGGCCGCTGTCCATTACTGTAAAGGTGGTTGAATAATGGAAATATTCGTTACAGCAAAGCAGAAACAGTTTATGGATGCCACCTGTGATGAGGTGCTGTTTGGGGGTGCGGCAGGGGGTGGCAAAAGCTATGCACAGGTAATAGACGCACTGATTTATGCTGTGAAATACCCAGGGTCAAAACAGCTGATACTGCGCCGCACTTACCCGGAACTGGACAAAAGTATTATCCGCACCACACTGGCATTGTATCCGAAAGAAATTTACAGATATATTTCATCTTCTCACACAGGTCAGTTTACCAACGGCAGTATTATCGACTTTGGCTATTGTGACAGCGAAACGGATATTTATCGTTATCAGTCGGCAGAATTTGATGTTATCCGCTTTGATGAACTTACACACTTTACAAAGGATATGTATATTTATCTTATCAGTAGACTGCGAGGTGTAAACGGATTTCCAAAACAGATGAAAAGCACCACCAATCCAGGGGGAATAGGTCATAAATGGGTGAAAGAAAGATTTATAGATGTGGGGCAAGCCGGCGTTACACAGAGTTTTGATGGGCAGACCAGGGTGTTTATACCCTCCCTTGTCAGTGATAACAGCTTTTTGATGGCAAAGGATAAAAGTTATCTGAAAAGGCTGGAAAATCTGGCAGAAAAGGACAGAAAGGCACTGCTGTACGGACAGTGGGATATTTTTGAAGGTCAGTATTTCAGCGAGTGGAACAGGGATATACACGTTATACAGCCTTTTGAAATACCGGCCCACTGGAAAAGATATGCCACCATGGACTATGGTCTGGATATGCTGGCGGTATATTTTATTGCTGTGGATGATGTGGGAAATGCCTATGTGTATAACGAAATCTATAAGTCAGATCTTATTATCAGCGCAGCGGCTTCACTTATTAAAAGCTATATCACACAGCCTTTCCAGGCTTTTTACGCACCGCCTGACCTGTGGAACCGCAGGCAGGACTCTGGCAGCAGTGTGGCCACGATTTTTGCACAGCATGGTATTTTATTGACGAAATCAGTAAACGACAGGCAGACAGGCTGGTATGCAGTAAAGGAATATCTGCATACGGCTGTGGATGAAAAGGGAGAAAAAAGTGCAAGGCTGAAGATTTTTTCAAACTGCCTTAATCTTATACGTACTTTGCCTGCCCTGGTACACGATGCAAAAAATGTAAACGATGTGTCATCTGTACCCCACGAGTACACCCACGGACCGGATGCACTGCGATATTTCTGTGTGATGCACTGCAACCTGCAAAAAGAAACGGAAAAGGAAACGGTGGAGTATCCGGATGAACTGTTTCAGTTTACAAATATATGATAAAAAAACAGTAAGTGTGAAAAATTCATTTTTCATTTACACACAGGGCAGATAATATGGTATAATAAAATATTATAAAACTTTAAAAAGGCAGATATATGAAAAAAGAAAGACTTGTTTATATTATTACCATTATTTTATCGGCGCTGTATATTTTCTTTGGAAACAAGGCGGCAAATGTAAATAAAATAGATTATTCCAGTGGCAACCCCGGCGGTACCCCTATCAAGGTACAGGTTACAAAGGTGGTGAACCCTGACTATGCAGATGTGATTTATCCGGATTTTGTAACAGAAGACAGGGTTATACTTTTTGAAGCCAGGATTTTGTCTGGCTATCGCAAAGGTGAAATTGTCACAGCCATACAGTCCATTGACAGTATGTATGCAGTTCCTCCAAGAGAAGTGGCAGAAGGGGACAAGATTATTATCTATAAAAACCAGAATGGCAATGCACCGGATATAAGATATATGTTTGCAGAATATCACAGAATGGATTTTGTGGTTGTACTGTGGATTGTGTTTTTTATACTTCTGCTGGTTCTGGGCAGAAAAAACGGTGTGAACACACTGATTTCACTGGCCTTTACAGTGCTGAGTATTTTCTATGTTTTTGTTCCTGCTGTTCTCAACGGCGGTAATATATATTCCTGGTCCATTTCCACCTGTATATATATCATCTTTATGACACTGCTGATTATCAGCGGCTTTTCAAAGAAAAGTCTGGCTGCTATGATAGGCTGTTCCAGTGGTGTGTTGGTGGCTGGTGTGCTGGCTGTTATAACAAATTCAGTGTGTAAGCTGACAGGTCTGACCACCGAAGACTCAATGTACCTGCTGCTGTTGAACCCAGACAACCCTATCGACCTGAAAGCTATAATCTTTGCCGCTATTATACTGGGGGCAGTTGGTGCTATTATGGACGTGTCTATGTCCCTTTCATCATCACTGGCCGAAATGAAAGAACAGGCCGGCCATATGACTGCGGCACAGATTACCCGCAGCGGTATGGTAGTAGGCCGCGACATTATGGGTACTATGGCCAATACACTGATTCTGGCATACATCGGCTCATCTTTGTCTGTTACACTGCTGCTGGCTGCATACAACAGTGCAACACCACTGCTGATGTTCAACTCTGAAATGATACTTGTAGAACTTTTACAGGCAGTGGCAGGTTCACTGGGTATATTGCTGACAATTCCGCTTACCAGCGTTGTCTGCGGTATTCTTTATCGGAGTGATGACGAAAAAACAAAATATAAACCAGAATAGGACTAAAGGGCAACAAATATTTGTTGCCCTTTTGAATTATGTATATTTTCATAGTTATAACCCAATTTATTCACAATTTTAACATTTTTATATCGTATTTTATAAATAAAGACAGATTATTGAATATCTATCACAAAAACAGTATAATATATTAGAAAGCAGATATTTCCCGGAAGGAGGAATTGATATGCTGTTTGGAATTGGTACTACGTACATATGGCTGGCATTGGCGGTGATTCTGGCAATAATTGAAATGTCTACAACATCACTGGTTTCCATATGGTTTGTAATGGGCAGTCTGTTTGCCTTTGGGGTAAGTTTTATCACAGACAGTGTGATAACCCAGATGGTGGTATTTATAGTTGTAAGTGCCACAGCCCTGGCTTTTACACGTCCGCTGGTAAAAAAACACATTCACAAAGAAACAGTGCCTACCAACGCAGATATGATTATCGGCAAAACAGCACTGGTTACACAGGCAATTACTGTCGACAATAAAGGCAGGGTTACAGTGGACGGCCAGTCCTGGTTGGCACAGGCAGATGTGCCACTGGCAGTGGGGGACCATGTAATTGTGGAAAAAATTACAGGTGTTACACTTTCTGTGTCCCCACAGACAGCTAAAATAGGTTAATAATACAGAAGACAAGTTCTGTCTGCATTATATATAGAAAAGGAGAAAATTTATGTCTATACCAATGATTATTTTATTCGTTTTTATTATTATTTTACTTGCTACCAACATCGTTATCGTTCCACAGGCAGCACAGTTTGTTGTTGAACGTCTGGGTGTTTACAGTGATACATGGAATGCTGGTATCCATATCAAAATTCCATTTATTGACAGAATAGCAAAACGTGTTTCACTGAAAGAACAGGTGGTTGACTTTGCACCACAGCCTGTTATCACACGAGATAACGTTACTATGCAGATAGACACAGTTGTGTTCTTCCAGGTTACAGACTCCAAACTGTACACATACGGTGTGGAAAGACCTATTTCCGCCATTGAAAACCTGACAGCTACAACACTGCGTAACATTATCGGTGAACTGGAACTGGACCATACTCTCACATCCCGTGATGTTATCAACAGCCAGATTACATCCCTGCTGGACGAAGCAACAGACCGCTGGGGTATCAAAGTAAACCGTGTTGAACTGAAAAACATTATTCCACCACACGAAATTCAGGACGCAATGGAAAAACAGATGAAAGCTGAACGCCAGCGCCGTGAATCCATTCTGCGTGCAGAAGGTGAAAAACGCAGTGCTATCCTGGTGGCAGAAGGCGAAAAAGAATCTGCTATCCTGCGTGCAGATGCCATCAAAGAACAGAAAATCAGAGAAGCTGAAGGTGAAGCTGAAGCTATCCTGACAGTACAGCGCGCTATGGCTGAATCTATCCGTATGCTGAACGAAGCAGACCCAAGCCAGAAAGTTCTGACTCTCCGCAGCCTTGAAACACTGCAGAAAGTGGCCGACGGCAAATCTACAAAACTGATTATCCCAAGTGAAATCGCAAACCTGGGTGGTCTGGTAGCCAGCGTAAAAGAACTGGCAAGCGATACAGAAAAAGCTGAATAATTCATAATAATTACAGGCACGGGAAACCGTGCCTGTTTTGGTTTAAATTACAAAATAATCACAAATATTTAACGATGTTTGAGAAATGACATACATAAAAATTTCTATGCAGCAATAAATTAATTTTATTCTTTGATTTTGGTCCTTATATCTTCATCAGATATTTTTTTGGCGATGATGAAATAACGGCCGTTTTCATATTGGTATTCGCAAGTGGATAACAACAATAATTTATCGCCGAATTCCAGATTAACACCAGTGTCGTAAGTTGTAAGACTTTTGGCTTTATCAATATATTCATCAAACTGTTGTTCTGTTGTGAAATCAACAATATCGATATAGTTGAAATCTGTGTTTGCTAAATCTATTCGGACACAAATGGCAATTTCATATGTGCCATAACCATTCATTGTATCGAATCCAACATACTTGTGTTCTTCCCAGTATGACTTTTTGGCATAGCTTTCTACAGTACTGAACATAGTTTTGTTCATCATATTATGACTGTATATTATGATCATATCACTTTGATCTGCGGTGCATTTGAAATCCATAAACGGAACACCATAAGAACTGTATTTTTTATCAAAATCTCGGCGCAGATAGTATTCAGGATAATCTTTTGTCTGCATTACAGGATAATCCAAAGGTGTGTCCGGAATCTGAATCCAGCCGATAAAGTCATTGTTCATATCATAAATAGGCTGATATTTTTCTGCAGCAGTAAGTGGTTTATCTTCTGGTGGTGTTTCGTTCTGAATAATTTGCTCGAGATTATCATATTGATCGGCACTTTTATCCGCATCCTGTTTTATTACAAATAGTTTATATCCGGAAAAAGCCATAACAGCTAACAATAAAACTATTATTATATTTAAAATTATATTTTTAATATTTTTCATAATCATATTTCCAATTTGTTAAATGATTGTATATTTTATATATTATAGCATCATATTATGAATATTTTCAATCAATACTATTAAAACACTGTTATAGTAAGATGGAGATAGGAGAACGTAATAAAAAATACAGTAAAATTACAAAATAGTCACAAATGTTTAATTATTTATATGGCTGTGGTATAATGGTGGCAAAGCAAGTAGGCGGAATATGAAAAAACTGATTGTTATACTGGCTATGATATTGGCCTTTACTGCCTGTGGACAGACGGATACGGACAACAGTGAAGCACAGCCATCTGTATCACCATCACCAGAACCAGAGTTTGTCACTGTTGATTCTGCGGTGAACATACTCAGTGTTGAAAAAATTAAAATACTGAAAAGCCAGGGCGTTACAGCTACTGTTATAGGCAAAACTGGTGAAGATAAAACCTATATATGTCTGGAAAAGGATGATAACCAACTGCTGATAGAATATGACTATAACAACCCTATCACGCTGAATTACTGGGGTGGGCATATTATTGTGGTGCAGCCTGATGGTCTGGAATACTATTCTATTGATAATTTCCGGTATGTAGATACCTTTACTGTAACAGATTTTACAGGCAGACTTATCGATGCTATTCCCCATGGGCATGGTTTTATGGCGGCCTATATAGA
>JAFZDX010000080.1 GCA_017560985.1 Oscillospiraceae bacterium | reverse complement strand
TTGTAGCACCACCGATCATATCGATGTCGCCGCTTGTAAGGTCTTTTGTTGTGCCTTTGAATTTAGCAAGGAATTCTGGATTTTCGATTTTGGAACCGAGACCAGCTGTTTCAGAGTGTGAAAGAACTTTCAGGTCAACGATTTTACCATCGTTGTCGAAAGCAAACATAAAGTTTACAGCGCCGCCGTAACCTTTACCGAAAGATGTGATTGTGTAACCAGCACCGTTTCTTGCTTTGTAGATTTCTGTTACGCCTTCCATTTCAACGCCTTCAACGAAGTCGAAACCGTCTGTAGCTGTTGGCAGCAGTTCGATACGAGCTGCGTCAGCTGCAAGACGTGCGTTTTCTTCGATGATTGGAGCTGTAACGCTGTTTGTCAGACCAAGAAGACCGGAAACAACCAGACAGATAGTTGTAAGAACAACAACAGGTTTGAGAATATCATTCCATGTAGAATTGTTTTTCATAATTATTTAGCCTCCTTTACTGCTTTAGGAGCGCCCAGTGGTTTCTGTCTTGTAGCTTTGTTGATGTATGGAACAACAAGGTTCATCAGCAGGATAGCATAGGAAACGCCTTCTGTCATAGAGCCGAAACGACGAATCATAACTGTGATAACACCAAGACCGATACCAAAGATGATTTTGCCTTTTTCTGTGTAAGGGCTTGTTACATAGTCTGTAGCCATGAAGATAGCACCCAGCAGCAGACCGCCACCAAGAACGTAAACAACAGGGTCTACACCCAGAACAACTGCCAGAACAGCAACTGTTGCAACGTATGTAACTGGGATTGTTGGGCTGATAACTTTTCTAACTACCAGGTAAACAAAACCAAGCAGCAGAGCCAGAGCAGATGTTTCACCCAGAACACCGCCTGTAGAACCAACGAACATATCCAGATAGTTTACTGTGCCGCCTGCTGCATAAACTGCAAGTGGTGTAGCAGAAGCAACTGCGTCGCCGGAAACTGTTGCTGGGAATGTCCAGGATGTCATAAGGCCTGTGTAACCAAGGCCAAGGATAATTCTTGCTACGATAGCTGGGTTTGCAAAGTTGTAGCCCAGACCGCCAAACAGCTGTTTAACGATGATGATAGCGAAGAAAGCACCAACTACAACTGTCCACAGTGGCAGTGTTGGTGGGCAGTTGAAAGCAAGCAGAATGCCTGTAACTGCAGCTGAAAGGTCGCCTACTGTGATAGGTTTTTTCAGCATTTTTTCGTAGAGGTATTCAAATGCAACACAAGCCAGTACGGATACTGCTGTGAGGATAAGTGTCTGAACACCGAAGAAGAATACAGATGCAGCCATTGCTGGAACCATAGCGATGATAAGGTCACGCATCAGGGAAGCTGTGCTGTCTTTACCTGTAATATGAGGAGCAGATGATACTAAAAGTTTCATAAATTAGTTACCTGCCTTTCTTAAAAAATCTTTTGCTTCTTTCATTGTCTGAGCAACTGGACGTTTAGCTGGACATACGAAAGAACAGCTGCCACATTCCATACAGAGGTCTGTGTGGAGAACTTTCAGTTCTTCAACATCTTTAACTTCCAGGGAAAGTGCGATTTCAACTGGAGCAAGGCCCATTGGACAAGCGCTTACGCATCTTGCACAGCGGATACATGCTGTTGCGTCTGGCAGAGTTGCTTTTTCTTTGCCAAATACCAGGAATGCATTGTTCTGTTTTACAACTGGGATGTCATCGCCTGTAAGAGCCTGACCCATCATAGGACCGCCGGAGATGATTTTGCCAGCTTCCTGTGAGTAGCCGCCGCAGAATTCGATGATGTCTTTGATTGGTGTACCAATTACAACTTCAACGTTTTTAGCTTCTGCTACTGCGTCACCGTCAACTGTAACTCTCTTTGTTACCAGAGGCATACCTGTTTTCATATATCTTGCAACGAAACCAACTGATGCAACGTTCATAACGATGCAGCCAACTGCTGCTGGCAGAGCACCTTTTGGCACTTCTTTGCCTGTTGTCTGTTCGATAAGAACTTTTTCTGCACCCTGTGGGTATACGCTTGGCAGAGTAGAAACAACAAAGCCTTCAAGACCTTTTGTCAGTTCTGTCATTTTAGCGATAGCCTGTGGTTTGTTTGCTTCGATACCGATGATAACTTTGGAAAGGTTCAGATACTGTTTAACCAGTTTTGCACCTTCAACAACATCTTCGCCGCATTCCATCATTTCACGGTAGTCTGCTGTGATGAATGGTTCACATTCAGCAGCGTTGATAACCAGAGTATCAACTTCGTCAAGATTCTGTGGGTCCAGTTTAACGCCAGTAGGGAAACCTGCGCCACCAAGACCTACAAGACCGCTGTCTTTGATTGCCTGTACAAAGCTTGCGTGGTCTGTAACTTCAGGTGCTTTTACTTTTTCAGAAACAGTCTGCTGACCGTCTGTGTCAATAACAACAACCTGAACTTTACCGTTAGACAGTCTGATTTCGTCAAGACCGAAAACTTTACCGCTAACTGGTGAGTGAACTGGTGCTGAGATAAAGCCGCCGGCTGTACCGATAACGTCGCCAACTGCAACTACATCACCTTTTTTTACACAAGCTTTAGCCGGTGCACCGATGTGCTGGCTCATAGACACAAACACTCTTTTTGGTACCGGCATTTTAACAGTTTCACAGTTCTCAGTGTTTTTGTAATGAGGCACGTGTGCGCCTTCAGCACTGCGAACCAGTTTTTTAAATACTGCCACTTATATAATCCTCCTTCAAGACTTTTATAAAAGTATTAACTAAAAGTCACTTTTTCAAATATACATTGTAGCACTATTCCGTCTACTTTTCAATAGCCAAATAGTGTATTATTTCACTAACATCAATATTTGTAAACATTTATTTACAATACCATTGCCACTTATTAATTTTTTGTTAAAAAAATCATATATGGTGTACTTGAAACACAAAATATGGTACAATAATTATAAGAGAAAATTATCAAGGCGGTATAAAGTGGGGAATATAATATATAGATCTGACAATATAATTCCATGGGACACCCAGAGTGCTTTCAAAATGACAAACTACAAAGTGTCTGTGGAAGAAAATATGATTTTTTGCTATCTGAAAACATATGTTCACGGTAGTGACCTGGTACTGTGCAGCTATTGCTTTACGGAAAACCCTGTTGGGAATGACAACCTGCACCTTTATTTAAATCTGAACCCGGAAAACAAGGAAGATATACTGAAAATTGATTTTGGGTTCGACGGTATAAAGGAAATTTCTTACAAAGGCCAAAAATCAGACATATGTGTGGAATACAGGCCATTCAAAAGCAATGATGAGCAGGGCTTTTACTGGTGTGGTGAACTGGTGATAAAATCAGATACGATAGCAGCCCTGTCAGGCAATACCCTGGCTGAAAACAGCATATTCACACTGAATATGACACAGTGTTTTGAAAACGGCGATATGTTCACACTTTTCGGCAATCCTGAAAACGAAGGTTTCTGCCCTGAAGATGCAATGGATGTATTTGTGATACTGAATTATTGAAAAGGAGACAGTTATGTCAGTTATCAAATTGTTAATGAAAATTTTCACTTTCCTGGCTGGTATAATGGTGCTGATAGGCCTGACCAGAAACAAGGAAAAGGACCAGTATATTCTTTTAAATGTAAAGGACGAAAATTAAACCAGGCAACAGCCTGATGAAATAAAGGAGATTAATTATGGCAATCAGAAGATTTGAATCCAACGGCAGATTTTCCAAAGTTGTGGAACACAACGGTATTCTGTACATCGCTGGTCAGGTATGTTCAAACCCTGCCGGTGACATCAAAGCACAGACAGCTGAAACACTGGCTAAAATAGAAGAAATCCTGCTGAAATACGGTAGTGATAAAGAACATATGCTGTCTAACACTGTATACATCAAAGATATGTCTCTGTTTAAAGAAATGAACAGTGTGTATGATGCATGGGTTGTGAAAGACAACGAACCTGCAAGAGCATGCGTGGAAGCAAAACTGGCTTCTCCAAGTATCCTGGTAGAAATTTCCTGCATCGCTGCTGTGAAAGAATAAGTCTGTGCCGGAAATATATATTAATTGACACATAGATAAAAAACAGGGAAGGCTGCTGTACCTTCCCTGTTTTTTATTATATCGTATCTCTAACTTATATTGCGACGGGATGTCCGGAGGCCATCCCCTACACGGTTGTTTAAAAATGTGCAAAAACTTTAACCATATCATTCCGGGCCTTTGTAATGACATTTTTCTCTATGCTGAATTATATGTAGGGGCTGATGCTTACATCAGCCCACTTAATATCCACCGACTATCAGTCTGTCATTCTGAGGGCTTTGTCCGAAGAATCTTTGTGCTACAAATATTATAAAAGCTATAATTTCTGCATTATAGCGGTGCAAAGATCCTTCGCTACGCTCAGGATGACAACACTCAGCTTTGTGCATATATCGGTACGATGTGGGCATCGTACCCTACACATTTATAGAGTTTCTACCTACTGCGTAGGGGCTGATGCCTACATCAGCTGCAAAAAAGATGGCTAAATGCCTCTGTAAAATCTGTATTATAACCAAATCAGAAAACAAAACATCAGTCAATGTCCTGTATTTCTTCTGATTTAAGTAACTGTGCCATTTTCCTTTTACCTATAATGTTTGTCGCCTGGTCAAAAACCTGTGTCGCATAGTCATCTGCTATTTTCTTTTGCACCAGCCGGTACTGTGTTTCCATTATATCGTCACCGCCCAGCATCATATCAATTTCTTCCAATATTTCTTCCAGTTCGCTGACAGCATTGACCACACGCTCTCTAAGGGCATAATATGCATCATAATATAAATCTTTATCTTTCATAATCAGCCTCAAATAATAAATATATTTTAGATATATAATATGTTTATTTTCTACATTATAGCATATTAGAACCATAAAATAAATACATAATAATTTTATTTAGAGGTGATTTTATGGCTATAAAAAGTCTTTCAATTCGAATTGATGAAGAACAGTTGCACAAATTGCATGTAGTAGCCGATTATGAAGGACGTTCCGCAAACAGCCAGATACTTATTCTTATAAGAGACTGTATTAAGGAATATGAAAAAGAGTTTGGCGAAATAAAAATAGATAAATAAACAGACATTGAATAAACAACAGCCTTTCTGTAAAAGAAAGGCTGTTGTAATATTTTATTTTGTTTCTTCTTCGCTGAAAAGCAGACCAATGGCATATACCGCTATAACACCACTGATGCCTGCCAGCAGGTATGTGAGCAAGGTATTTGTTTCCCCAAGTGCAATGTTTGACATAGAAACAAACATTCCCACCACTACCAGAACATTAAGAGTCATAAATTTGCTTATCTTGTACTGCAAGTCTTTATTTTTCTTTGCATTGCCCCAGGCAAACACTGCCAGAAACAATGAAATACCCATAAAAATCACAGAATATACAGCTGCTGTCACAGGTGCTATTACAGCCAGCACTGCCAGTGTGGCAGACAACACTGTAACAATAAGCAGTTTGCTTTTTATTCTTGAAGGCATATTTTAATCCTTTCATTACATTTTAAAATCCCTTGGCTATGCAAGGGATTTTTTGTTTACTGATTGCCAGCCAGATTCTGTGCAACTTCAAATGCGCGAAGAATCTGTGGGTCTGTTTCTACTGTAAGTGTGTAGAAAAATTCTTCCTGGGCTGTGTCCAGCACTTTTTCATAGTCAGGTGCGATGCCGGTGCCATTATAATTAGAAGATGTTACAGGACTGAGAGTTGCCACTGTTATTTCCACACCACTGCCGTCTGGCAGGCGGAAAAGTTTCTGCAGAGAGCCTTTGCCCATTGTTGCAGTGCCAACTGTTTTTGCACCGGCAGAGTCTTTCACCATAGTAGTGAACATTTCTGCCGCATAGCCTGTGCGGCTGTTTGTAATAACTACAACAGGCAGGTCCACGCTGTTTTTGTCTGATGTGTAAAGAACTTTGCGTTCACCATCGTTATAAACAGCATACATTGTAGTACCTTCTTTCAGCAGTACGTCAGCTGACTGTGCAGCGCCATCAAAGTCTTTGTCTGCATTGTCGCGCAGGTCAATAACCAGTGCCTTTGCTTCCTGACTTTTCAGGTTGTTTGTAGCATAGTCCAGTTCAGAAGCTGTTTTGCCAGAGAAGTTTGTGATTCTGATATAGCCAAAATCACCTTCTTTGGAGTAAGAAACAGATGGGGCTTCATAAGCACGATGCACCAGTGTTGCCTGGGTTTCGGTGCCTTCGTGAAGATATGTGATGTCAACAGACTGACCTGAAACACCAGACAGCATTGCTTTGGCCTGGTCCAGTGTCATATTGATTGTGCTGTGACCATTGATAGCTGTGATTGTGTCATCAGCCACCATACCCTGTACATCCGCAGGGGAGTCTGTGTAGATTTTGTAGATTTTCATATAACCGCTGTCTTCGCGGGATTTTGCAAAATCAGCACCGATACCGATGATTTTACCATCCAGCACCTGCTGATACTCTGTAACCTGCTGTGATGTGTAATATCTGGATTCCACGTCACCCAGGCCGGCTACATAACCTGATGCCATGCTTTCCAGCACCTGTGTATCGTTTACTGCTGTGTAAAAATTCTGGCGTACTGTCCGGTCAATATCTGCAATTTTGTCGTACATTACTTCCTTTTCATTTACAGAATCCACTTTTGCTTCAAACATTTTTGTGGATACAATCATTGTAAGGCAGAAAGTAACCGTCATAGCAACAAACATAAGGCTGATTGCTGCACTTAAAGTAATTTTCTTTCTCATAGTCCTCTCTTCCCGGCTATTTTGTAGGTCTTGTTGATGTTACCAATGGTTGTGGGTCAACGCATGAGCCGTTAAGTCTGATTTCAAAATGGAGATGTGGGCCTGTGGAGTTACCTGTAGAACCTACATAGGCAACAGTCTGCCCCTGTGAAACATAGTCCCCTACCTTTACAGCCAGTTTTGAACAATGGCCATAAAGTGAGAAGTTGTTTCCGCCGTGGTCAATAATAACATAGTTACCATAACCGCGGTTTGAATATATAGCTGTTTTTACAATACCTGAATTTGATGCCACAATAGCCTGACCATTGATATATGGCCAACCTTCACCCCAGCCTGTGGCAATATCTATACCTGTGTGATGTTCCCACACACCGTAAATTTTCCTGCGGCCATATAGTGATGAAATATGTCCGTTTGTAGGTACAGGCCATATCCATTCGCCGCCTACAAATGTGCCGGAAGAGCTCTGGCCGAATTCGGCTTCAACAGCCTGTTTTGCTGCCAGATATTCGGCATAAACTTCCTGCTGGGTTTCTTTTGCAGCTTCTTCCTTGGCCTCTGTTTCACTGAGTTTGTCATCCAGTGTTTTCATAAGACCTGCCAGTTCATTCTGTTTTGTTTCCAGAGTGCCCTGTTTTTCAACAAGGGCATTAAGCCGTTCCTGAATGGCAATTTCTTCCCGTTCAATAGCTTTTTTCTGTTCGTCCAGCTGTTTCAGCAGGTCAGTGTCTGCATTGGAAATTCGCTGCAGGGTATCTGTGGCTGTAAGCAACTGTGAAAAACTGTCCACAGCAAGTATGGTAGACATTGTGCCGCCACGGCGCATAATGAACATGGCTTTCAGTCTTTCTTTGAACAGGGCATCAGTTTCCTGAATTTCTGTTTTCTTTGCTTCCAGTTCCTGCTGTTTTGCCAGCAGGTTATCATTTGCAGTTTTAATATCTGAATTCAGAATACTAATCTGTTTTTTAACCAGATTTATCTGAGACTGGGCATTCTTCTTTTCTTTTTCCTGTTTTGCCTTTGTATCTTTCAGCCCAGCAATTTCTTTATTGATTTTGTCCAGCCGTTCCTGGGCTGCCCGGTAATCTTCCTTTGTGCCGGCAGAGGCCACAATAGGATGCAACATACCGATACACATCACCACAGCCATAAGGACACAGAACAGATTTACAAATAATTTTTTGTTTTTCATTCTGCCTCCTTATACTTTAAGATATTTTCTCATTGACAGTGCACTGCCCAGACCACCTATAAGCCAACCAAATGCCATAAATCCTATAAGCATAACAGGCCAGATACCTGAAAATGGCACCATACACAGGCTGAGCATAGCAATAAAGCCTGTTGCCTGGGTGGTAATATAGTTGAACAGGTACACATAACCGCCTGCGACTACTGCAAAAGTGATTAAAGCAGAAATTGTGCCAATCAGCAGGCCTTCCACTATAAACGGCATTCTGATAAATCCGTTTGTGGCACCAACATATTTCATAATGCTGATTTCACGGCGGCGGGCAAACACTGTAAGACGTATGGTATTTGAAATAACCACCATACTTACCATAAACAGTATTACAAGTATTGCCAGACCGGCATAATATGTAACATTTTTCAGTGCAATCAGCACACCGGCCAGTTCTGTAGGTGTAGATACATAGTCCACCCCATCAAAGGATGAAAAACGCATTGAAGCAGGTTCCAGATGAGTAAGGTCTTTCAGATTAACCCTGAAAGATGCCGGCAGTGGATTATTTACACCTTCATAGCCTGCAAGAAGTGATGCGTACTGCCCCATATAGCCCATCTGTTCAGCCAGTGCATCTTCCTTGGATACATACCGGAAATGGCCCACATCCTCGTCATTTTCCAAAGATGAGTTTATGGCATTTACCTGGTCAAGACTGGCATCATCTTTCATATAGATAACAATTTCATTCTGGGCACCCAGATATGAAACAAAGCTGTTTACATTCAGCACCAGCGAACCGCAGATACCCACCAGTATAAGACAGGATGCCACTACGCCAACTGATGCAACGCTCATAAGGCGGTTGCCTTTGAAGTTATTCCATCCCTGTTTAAAGAGATATTTAAAGCTGGAAAATTTCATCATACACCTGCCCTTCCCACTGCAGTATCATTTACAATGACACCGTGGCGCATTTCAATAATACGGCGTGCATAACGGCGTGCCAGTTCGTGTTCATGGGTAACAACCAGAACGGTAGTGCCTGTGGAATTAATGGCTTTCAGCAGTTCCATAATTTCCAGTGACAGCTGTGGGTCGATATTGCCGGTTGGTTCGTCGGCAATAACCAGGTCCGGGTTGTGCACCAGTGCGCGGGCCAGCGCCACACGCTGCTGTTCACCACCTGAAAGCTGGGCAGGCAGTTTATCCTGTTTGCCTGCAAGACCAACAAGGTTCAGTATATATGGAACACGGCGTTTTATTTCTTTTTCATCTATATTTGTAACACGCATTGCAAATGCTATGTTTTCATATGCTGTAAGATTTGGGATGAGGCGGAAGTCCTGAAAAACCACACCCAAAGTGCGGCGCATATAAGGAATATCCTTTTCCTTTATTTTGGACAGATTGTAACCATTTACAATCACTTCGCCCTTTGTTGCTTTTTCTTCCCTGAGCATCAGTTTGAGAAATGTACTTTTGCCTGCGCCGGAATGGCCCAGTACAAATACAAACTCACCTTTGTCAATATGTACACTGACATCTTTCAGGGCTGTTATTTTAGGCTCGTAAACCTTTGTAACGTGTTTAAAGTCTATCATTTATTATCCTCAGTTCTCTTTATATGGTTTTGTTTCTGTATGATAACAGTAACAAAAACCGCCCTTTATGTAACCGTAGTATACATTCAAGGGCGGAATAAATTAGAATTTTTCCTGATTTGACTGCAGATATTTTTTAACCATAAGTGCTACCTTGAATACAATAGCATCGTCAAATTCCCTTAAATCCAGACCGGTAATTTTTCTGATTTTTTCAAGGCGGTACACCAGAGTATTTCTGTGTACAAACAGGCCACGGGAAGTTTCGCTTACATTCAGGTTGTTTTCAAAGAAACTCTGGATCGTAAACAGTGTTTCCTGGTCAAGACTGTCAATGGAACCCTGTTTGAAAATTTCTTTCAGGAACATTTCGCACAGTGTTGTTGGCAGCTGGTAGATAAGTCTGGCAATACCCAGATTTTCATAGTTTACAACTGTTTTTTCAATATCAAATACTTTGCCAACTTCCAGTGCAATCTGTGCTTCTTTGAATGAAGAAGCCAGGTCTTTGATATTTGTAACCTGTGTACCGATACCAACAATAGCTTTGATGTAATATTCCACGTTCAGTGTGTCAACAATAGAAGCGGCCAGCTTTTCGATATCTTTTGTTTCGATACCTTTTTTCAGTTCTTTGATAAGAACAGTGTCGTTTTCGCTGGTTTCAAAAACAAAGTCTTTCTGTTTGTCAGGGAAAAGGTTCTGAACCACATCAAATGTGGACATATCTTTTGCCTGGTCTACACGAATGATGAGAACAACACGAGGAATATCTGTTACAAAATGCATTTCTCTTGCCTTTGCATAGATATCGCCTGGCATAATGTTATCCATTACAACGTTTTTGATAAAGTTAAGTCTGTCAAACTTTTCATCGTGGAACTGTTTCAGACTCTGCAGTGAAATTGAAAGGATAGTGGCAAATTTGTCTGCCATTTCATCACTGCCTTCTACGAAAACATAGAAGTCGTTTCTTTTTGTGTTAGTAAAACCTTTAAATGTATATCCGTTACGGATAAAAGACTGGCTGTTGGACATTCTTTCTGTCTGTACGCCATCTTTAATGCTGTCTATCTGATTTAATTCGCTGCAAGCTACTACAACGCCCATTTCATCTGTAACACCAATCACTCTGCCGATTGTGTCTTTCATCTGAAAAATTACGCCTTGGAACATCCTGTTTGACATATTAAACTCCTAAAATAAATAATCTGTTGTTATTTTATACAACAGTTACAACTAATCATTTATATTTTACACAATAGTTTTAGAAAATGCAACATTTTTTTACAATTTTATATACTTTTTTATGTGCAAAACATCAAATAGTATGTCAAATAGATATATTACTATTCTAAAATATAAATGTGTTGCTTTTTTTAACTTTTTGTAAACATATTATTGGTAATTTGTAGCAACTGTTCTTTTGTCAGTTTCACATATTCGCCAGGCTGTAAATCAGCAGGCAATTCCAGACTACCGATATGGGTACGGTGCAGTGTATTAACACCAATGTCAAAAACACCCAGCATTCTTTTTATCTGGTGATAAACACCCTGATGAAGAATTATTTTTGCAGTGTATCTGTCTTCATATGGAATAATAGCGGCCGATTTCATCAACTGACCATCTGCCAGGGTTACACCATCTTCAAAAGCCTGTACCACTTCATCAGTAACAGGGTTGTCCACTGTGACAATATATGTTTTAGGTACATGGTGCTTTGGTGACAAAATGTCATGGGCAAATTGACCATCATCGGTAATCAGCACAAAACCTGTGCTGGTTTTGTCCAGTCTGCCTGCCGGGAAAAGATTGCGGCGTGGAAAATCATCCTTTACCAGATCTATAACTGTAACATCATTTTTGTCTGTTGATGCACTGACAACACCCACAGGTTTGTTAAGCATAATATAGACAAACTGTTCACTTGTCAGTGTTTTGCCGTTTGCCTTTACTTCATCTGTATCTGTATCAATTTTAATATCTGATTTTTTCACAATGGTACCATTAACCGTAACGGCTGATTTTGAAACCAGCTTTTTGGCATCTGCACGGGATATGGCCATTGACTCACTGATAAACTTGTCCAGTCTTGTCTGCATAATGAAATCCTTTTCAGCTTTGTTTCAGGAGAGAGCATTGCTCTCCCCTGCTTATAATTATAAATTTTATTTTACCATATATCACATATTTATTCCAGTGCATCTGTACCGGTAATATTTTTTGACAGCGAATGTGCTGTACCATCCGGCTGCTGGATAATGTATGTACCTATCAGTTTGTCTTTTTTTACCAGCATTACTGCCACCGCTGTTTTACCTTCCACATCATAGTCCACAATATCAAAGGTCCATTTGTTTACCTTGTCATTTTTATATTTTTCCAGCGATAGACCATCTGTAAGTTTGATTTTATTGTTGAAGTTTTCAAATTCCCGGTCAAATTTTTTGGGTATCCTTACTTCCTTTACCCGTGCAGACTGCAAATCAACAGTATAGCCCTTTGAAAAAATGTATTCTGCCATCTGCTGGGTAGTCTCCATAACTAAATTGGCTTTTGGGGCTGAAACGGTTTCCCGTCTGCTGAAAACAAAATTTTTCACTCCGGCTGCAATTCCAAGAATAAAACACACCGCCAGCAATGCCGCCAGCATCTTGCCACTTTTTTTACTGTTAAAAGTAAGAACAAACATTTTTATCCCCCTTGTACAAACTTTTCATCAAATTTTTGTTAATTAATTTTTATGCTTTTTCAAAATAAAATATCACTGGTCTTTTATTTTTTGAAAAATATGATAGAATAGTATTATGATTGTGAGGCGAACCTGAATGATATTATGTTTTGACATAGGAAACACCGATATTGATGTAGGTGTTTTTGAAAATGATATGCATATAAAAGACTTTCATATTCCTTATCAGAAAGAGCAAAGCTGCTGGACATATCTGGGTGGCATTCTGAAAGGACTGAAAGCCAACGATATAAAGCCCGAAGATGTAAAGGGCAGTATTCTGTGCAGCGTGGTTTCAAATTCTACACAGGGTGTGTATGAAGCTATGGAAATAGCTTTCAGCCACAAACCTGTGCTGTTTGAAAACAAACCTGAAATAACAGGTATAGAAATATTGACCGATAATCCTGACGAAGTGGGACTGGATATTATTGCCGGCTGTATGACAGTGAAAGAAAAATATTCACTTCCTGCAATCGCTGTGGATATGGGCACAGGCACAACACTGACTGCTATGGACAAGGATGGCCGCATTCTGGGTGTAAGTATTGTACCGGGTATTCTGGTGGCATTGGAAGCGCTGGTTGCGCGCACAGGTCTGCCTGCTGACGAAAGCCTGGCTGCACCTGCAAAAGTCATTGGAACAAATACTGCCGACAGCATTGCCAGTGGCGTGGTGTTTGGCAATGCCTTTATGATGGATGGCATGATTTCTGCTTTTGAAAAAGAAATGGGCACCCAGTGCAATGTTTACTGCACCGGCGGTGGGTCAAAATATGTAATGCCATTATGCCAGCACCCAAATATTATTAATGAGGACCTTTTGCTGGAAGGGCTGTATCTTTACTACAAGCGAATCAAGGGTTTGTAATCACATAATTCAAAATAAAAATTTTCATATACAAGGAGACTATTTATTATGGTAGTT
>JAFZDX010000079.1 GCA_017560985.1 Oscillospiraceae bacterium | reverse complement strand
CTTTTTCCAGCTGCTTTTCAGGCTGTCTTTACATAAATTTATGCATACTCGAATAAGCCAGGCCTTTTCGTGGTCTGTACTTTCAAAAACTACATTCTTTTCCACCAGCTTCAGAAATGCGGCCTGCACCACATCTTCTGCATCACTGATGTTGTTTGTATAGTGCATGCAGATACGCAGCAGCATATCGGCATAACTGTTCACTATACGGTCAAAATCTATGTCCATTGCCAACCCCCCTCGCTTTAAATACGATTTAATATGTAAAATATTGCAATAAAATTATAAAATAATATTAAGATTTCTTCAATAAGAATAGGGAGGGGCCAGATCCCCTCCCGTAAAATACATAATATTTACCACTTTGTTTTTGTTTCAACAACCTTGCCTGCAATATATACATCGTTCAAGTCTTCACCTGTAATAACTTTTGCTTCATATTCAGGGTTGAATGGCTGCAGAATAATCATATTGCCTTTTTTTACAAAACGTTTCAGTGTGCCTTCGTTGTCGCCGTAAACGATAACACCCAGGTCACCATCGTTAAGTGTATTCTGTTTATGCACCAGAGCCAGGTCACCGTCTTTGATACGTGGCTCCATACTGTCACCTTTTACAATCAGATAAAAATATTCTTCAGGGTTGCGCACATTTGCATACTCAACACCGTAATCATCATTATAAGCCAATGCATTATAACCGGCCTTTACAGTACCGATAATAGGAATAGCAAAATCACCGCCTGCCATAGCAACAGCATTTTCCACCAGTTTGTCAACACCCAGCAGGTAGTCCACACTGGTTTTGAAAAATTCTGCAATTCTGCGCAGGGTTTCGCTGTCAGGTGTACTTTTGCCTGTTTCCCATTTACCAACAGCCTGCTGTGTTACCTGCAGTTCCCGCGCCAACCGGCTCTGGCTGATTTTTCTTTCCTTACGCAATTTTTTTATATTCTGGCTGAACAAAATCTTCACCACTTTCAGTTGTTATTCTGATAATATTATACATTATAAATTTGTATTTGTAAACAACTAAAAGTAGTATTTTTAACATAAAATGTGAAAATTACTATTGACAACAACTTTGAGTTGTAGTATTATGTAATCGAAGGAACAACCGATGGTTGTTAATGGTGATATTATGAAAATACAGTCTAAAATTTATTTATATAATTTCCTCACAGTAGTTTTTGCACTTCTCACATTTGTAAGTCTGGGTTCTGTTGGCAGTTTGCCTCTTTACACAGTTGCAGTAAATGTTGCACTGTTTGGTGTACTTACACGTGTTTATTATAACAAAGAAAACCACCTGCGCCGTGTACTTAAAAATCGTCGCAAACAGAAAAAAGTGCAGCTGTCTGTATATAAATCTACAGCAGCTTCCAGACCTGTTGCATCAGTTGCATAGGTTTGTTAAACCAGCCTTTTAAGGGTAAAACCTTAATTTAATATTCCTAACATATTACAGCAGACAGACCCATTTTTATGGGTCTATTTGCTTTTTTTGGGGCAATAATAGATTAAAAAAGGGCTCATGGACAAAAGTTTATTATCTAAAAATTATATTTTAACAGTTGTTGGGGCAACCCTGTTTTATATCGCAGCATATATGATAAATGCTGTATGCGGAAAATATGCTGTATCTTTAGGAGTGTCGAATACAGTCAGTGGTTTTGCTGTGGCTGTGTTCACACTTGCATCTTTTATCAGCCGACCTTTGTGGGGGTGGATTGTTGACAAATACAGCCGTCGTTTTATCAGTATTGCCGGTGGTGTCTTGTGCTTTTCTGCATCTATGATTTTAGTTTTTAGTGGTACAATTACTGCACTTTTTATTTCCAGAATAATTTATGGCCGGGGTTATTCTGCTTTTTCCACTGCATCTGCCACAATCGTATGTGACATAGTTCCGGAAGATAAACTGCCCCAGGCTATTTCTGTGTATGGAATAACAGGTGTGCTGGCCGGTGCTACTGCACCAGGGCTGGCTCTGTGGCTGTTTGACAGGGGCCATTTGCTGCTGGCTGTTACAGTGGCGGTAGTCACTGTATTTGTGCCATTTCTTTTCATTATGGTAAAATACAATGAAAAACAGTTTTTAAACCCACACTCTACCTTTGCTCTGTGGGAAAAAACTGCACTTCCGGCTGCATACACCATTTTCTTTTTTGCTGTTTCATCTGCATCAGTAAATTCTTTTATACCTGTTATGGCGCAGGAGAGAAATATTTCAGCTGACGGAATGTTTTTTCTTTTGTCAGCTGTATTTATGCTGGCAGTTCGCTTTCTCAATACACGCCTGGCAGACAGGTTGGGTGACAATAAACTTTTTTACATCACCGATGTGATTTACACAGTATCATTTGTTATACTTGCGTTTGCCAAAAGTAATATGTTTTTGCTGGTATCATCCGCGCTGTATGGAATAGGGGCAGGGATTATCCATCCCATAGTGAATACAGCGGCAGTCAGCAGGTGCAAACCGGAAAAACGCGGTCTTGCCACTGCTACATTTATGATGAGCCAGGACCTGGGGATGACGGCCGGTGCAGCCAGCTGGGGATATGTCAGCGAAATATATGGCTTTACTGCGGTTTACATTGCAGTAGCACTGTTATTACTGGTAATGATGTATGTGTTTTACCGAGTTATGTCTGAAAATTGAAATAAAATGTGAAATACAGTTGTTTTATTCTGCTTTTATGTGATATTATGATTATAACAATTTTATAGAGAGGTATTGTTATGAATTTCAGAGAATTAGCAGAAAAAACTGAAAGTTACATTATTGAACAGAGAAGATTTTTCCACGCATGCCCAGAACTTTCCATGCAGGAAAAAGAAACAACAAAAGCTATTATTGCACAGCTGGAAGCTATGGGTCTGGAAGTAAAAACTTTTGACGGTTACTATGGCTGTATGGCTGATATTGTTGGCGGTCAGCCAGGTAAAATGGTTGCACTGCGTGCAGATATCGATGCACTGCCAATCAAAGAAGAAACAGGTCTGCCATATGCATCAAAAAATGAAGGTTGTATGCACGCCTGCGGTCACGACTGTCATATTTCTATGCTGTTGGGTGCTGCAAAAATGCTGACAGAAAACAAAGACAAGCTGAAAGGTACAGTACGTCTTATTTTCCAGCCATCTGAAGAAGCCGGCTCTTATGACGGCGCAGCTGCACTTATTGACCAGGGTGTTCTGGATGGCGTTGATGCAATCTATGGCGCACATATCTGGAACGTGCTGGAAGCACCATATGTAAACATCGAAAGCGGCAACAGAATGGCATCCACAGCTGAATTCCACGTTGAAATCGAAGGTCTGTCTACACACGGCTCTTCACCTGAAGCAGGCATCGATGCTATCGTTGTTATGTCCGCAATTATTATGAACCTGCAGACATTTGTTTCCAGAAACAACAGCCCACTTAACCCATTGGTTGTATCAGTTGGTAAAGTTGAAGCAGGCAGCCGCTGGAACGTTATTGCCGGTAAAGCAAAATTTGAAGGCACAGTAAGAACATTTTCACCAGCACTGCTGGAAGAAGCACCAAAAGCCATTGCAAGAATTGTTGAAAACACAGCTGCAGCATACGGTGCAACAGCAAAACTGTCCAGCTTTGAATGGATGGTAATCCCTGTAATCAACTCTGATGAAAAATTGGTAAAAATTGGTCAGGAAGCTGTAAAGAAAATGTACGGCGAAGAAACCCTTAAACCAATGATTACTCAGATGGGCGGCGAAGACTTCTCCTACTATATGCGGAAAGTTCCTGGTGTATTTGCTTTCATCGGCAGCCATAACCCGGAAACAGGCAAAATCTATTCCAACCACCACGAAAAATATGATGTGGATGAAGAAGTGCTGAAACGCGGTGCAGCAGTTTATGCACAGTTTGCATACGATTTCCTCGACCAGGAATAATTTCATATTATTAAAGCCCTGCAACAGCAGGGCTTTTTTGTGACAGTTTATTTATGTGCAAATTAAAATGGAATATGATATAATGAAAATATCACAAAAAGGATATTTTATATGGCACAGAATAAAACAGTTTACAGAAAAACAACCCCAAAAAAACATACAAAATCCCGCGGCATTACAATTGCATTGATAGCTTTTGTGTGCATGTTTGCTTTTGCGTGGAACGGCTATAAAAACAGCCGGTATTACCAGCCTGTGCAGGGGGATAAACCACAGCATAATGAAACAGAACCACAGGGTGTTATTGTAACTTCAAAAGTCACAGACAATACAGGTGTTCTGGATACACAGCAGATTCAACTGCTGGAAAACTATGGTCTGCTTTATGTGCAGACATTGCAGTCGCTGAATCCACAGGATATTTCACCCCTTTATGCTGACAGTGACAGTGCCCACTGTGCTGTAAACAATGTGGCTTTGAAACTGCTGGCTGATGTGCGAAGCAAAAGGGATGTTGACCTTACACTTGAGTATGCAACGGTTGAATATAGTGTTGAAACTGCCACAAAAAACCGCAATGAAGTGACCATTACACTGAAAGAAAGCAACACACAGAAATTCCGTCACCTGTCACAGCCGTCACTCAATGCGAATATAAATCATACTTTTGTACTGACTGAACAAAATGGCAAATGGCTTATAAAAAGTCACCAACAGGAAGAAGATTTTTATCTTCTTATTGCAGAAGGCTGGGAAGATGCCACAGGGCAGACAAATCATCTCAGGCGGCAGAATGCCTACGACTTGATTATGGCAGATGCCAGTGAAAACCTGGCTGACATTTCACAGTTCCAGCAGGGAAAAGTGCTGGATTTAAAGGTGGCAGACACATCATATAACCGTGATGCTGCAGTGGAATATGCCAGCCAGTGGTGGAATAAGCGCAACTATACAGGGCATTATCTGGCATATGACGATTTTGGTGGCAACTGCCAGAATTTTGCCAGCCAGTGTATTCACGCAGGTGGTATAAAGATGGACTACACAGGCACTCACGATGTCCAGTGGAAGTTCTATGATGAAAATCTGAACAACAAAGCCACTGCCCGTGGCCGTTCATACTCATGGACAGGTGTGGATATGTTCTATTCCTATGCCCTTTACAACTATAAAGATGGTCTGGTGTCACTTACTGATATTCCTTATTCCTACGCGGAAAAAGGCGATATTGTCCATGTGGGCGCATATTATCAGTGGCGTCACGCACTGCTGGTGACAGATGTGCTGAAAAATGTTGATGGCAGTTTGCAGGATATTGTGGTAGCATCAAATACTGCCGACAGGTGGAATTATCCACTGTCTGCCTATATCTATACAGGAGCAAGACTGATACATATTCTTGGACAGAATTGATAAAATTAAAAGACAGAGTCTTTCGGCTCTGTCTTATTTTTATTCTTTTGGTTTGTTTGACCGGAAGTCCCAGGTTACTTTAAACTCGTTCCAGTTTACCCAGCAAGGGTGTGGGCAGCCGGCACAGGCACCACTGCAATCATTCTGATGTTCGCATGGGTTTTTGCATTTAGTGCAAATGTGACAACAAGTTTCATTTCCTTTTGGCAGGGTCAGCCACATCTTTATCATTGTTTATTTTATTCCTTTATAGTATAATATAATTTAGTTTAAATATAGTATATAATAAACTTTACAATAAATCAACACTATATAAAAGAGGAAAAATGAATTATTCAAGAGAGAAACTTTTGAACGCTGCCTGTAAACTGGGCAGAGGTCTTTTGGAAAATGGTGGGGAAGTATACCGTGTAGAACAGGCCATTGCTTTTTTTATGAAAGCATACGGAATTACTGATGCACAGATTTTTGCTATACCTGCCACAATTATTGTTACTATTCCCGGAGAAGATAGCAAACCAATTACACAGCTGGAACGTGTTACATCAATAGCACAAAATATGGACCGACTGCATATGGTAAATGATCTGTGCCGCTGGGTCTGCGAAAATACACCATCACCGGATGTGATAGACAAAAAACTGGACGATATACATAAATCAAAATTGTACAGCTTTTTGCAGGTTATGGTAGCTTTCGGTGTGGCTTCTGCATTTTTCTGTTATTTCTGGGGCGGCAACACAGGGGATGCCATTGTGGCATTTATTGCAGGTCTTGGTACTGAATACTGCCTGAAATATATGAATAAAGTAAAGGCTAATGTATTCTTTTCCAATATGGTTTCCAGTATGGTTATAGCAATTATTGCTATTTTAGGTATGGTATGCGGCCTGGGCAACAATATTGATATGATTATTATCGGTGCTATTATGACGCTGGTACCAGGGGTTGGTATTACCAACATTATGCGTGATATTATCAGCGGTGACGTTATCACCGGTACAAATAAAATTGCTGAAGTTATGCTGATAGCCATTTCCATTGCCATCGGCATTGCATTGCCACTGTCTGCATTTACAAATATTTTCGGAGGTGTGTTATAATGGAAATAGTTACAGGTTACATACTTCCTTTTATCTACGCGGCAATGGCCTGTGCAGGCTTCTGCGTAATGTACAATATGCACGATTTTAAAATTGCGCTTACCGCCTGTGTTGGTGGTGGTATTGCCTGGGTGGCATACCTGTTGTGTGCACCTACAGGTTCTGTAATGCTGCAGAACTTTGTTTCCGCAGTTACAGTTGCAATTTTTAGTGAAATTATGGCCCGTGTATTCAAAACACCGTCCACTGTTTTCCTTATTGTAGGCATTCTGCCTATGGTGCCGGGGGGCGGTATCTACTACACAATGAAATATTGTATCGAAGGCAATATGGATATGTTCGTGTCCAAACTTATCGCTACGCTGGGTGTAGCAGGTGCTATCGCTGTTGGTGTTTCACTGGTAAGTTCAGTAGTAAGAATTATAAATGCAAATAAGTTCGAAAGTTAAGGCGGTTTCGGATTTATTGATAATAAAAGGAGAATTACAATTATGAGCGACCACATTAATGCAAAAAAAGGCGATATTGCTGAAAGAATTTTGCTGCCAGGTGACCCATTGAGAGCAAAATACATCGCTGAAAACTATCTGGAAAACCCAGTATGCTTCAACGAAGTGCGCGGTATGTACGGCTATACAGGTACATACAAAGGCGTGCCTGTTTCTGTAATGGGTACAGGTATGGGTGTTCCATCCATCCACATCTATGCACGCGAACTGATGACAGAATATGATGTGCAGACACTTATCCGCATTGGTACTGCAGGCAGCTATGAACCAGACCTGAATGTAGGTGAACTGGTTATTTCACAGGGTTGCTGCTACACATCTTCATTTATGGACTATGCAAATCTGCAGGGTACATTCTCTGCGGTTGCAGACTATGAACTGGTACATAAAGCAAGTGTAATTGCAAAAGAAATGGGTGTTCCTGCCCGTGTTGGCCTGACAGTATGTAATGACCTGCTGTACTTTGACAACAAACCTGAAATCGCAAAACAGTGGAACAAATATGGCGTTGTTGCTTCTGAACAGGAAGCTGTTGCACTGTACGCACTGGGCAGCCAGTTCCGCAGAAAAACACTGACAATTATGAATATTGTTATTAATATCTTCAATCCTGACCGGGTACCACTTTCACAGGAAGCAAGAGAAAAAGAACTGGACGATATGATTAAACTGGCACTGGAAACAGCTATCAGAGAATAATATTGAATGAAAAAAGAGAGGCAACAGCCTCTCTTTTTTGTTATCTGTCAGATGAATTTGGTTTTGTATGAACATTTTTAATCATTAAATATCTATTACCCTGATCTTCATATATAACATAACCAAGACGTTCATATAAACGCAACGCAGCGATATTTGATTTTTCTACGTGAAAACATATCGTATGAACATTAATTTCATTTGCATATGCTTCTGCTTTGCCAATCAATTTTGTTCCTATTCCATTGTTTCTGTATTGTTTTGTTACTGATAAATCGTCTAAATAGATGTAGTCCTTGTCCTCGTGATGTACCTCAATGGATAAAAAAGCAACAATATTCTCCCCATCAACTGCGATACATATCCATTCATCACGTCCATCAAAGAACCTGTTCAAAGCTCCATCGGAATAGCCGTTTACTTGGTTGGTATTATAAATGTTCTGCAACATTTCTATAAACAAATCGTTGATCCTGTTAATATCTTTCTTTTCTGCTTTAGCCAATGTCAAACTCATAGTTCTCAATTTCTCCGTTAAATTTAACAAACAGTGCATATAAATATTATAAATAAATAATATTGTTAAATCAACACCGCACTAAACACCACCGCCCACAGATATTGCTCTGCGGGCGGTGGTGCTTTTATATAATGTTTTACGATGGATTATGCGTTTGCTTTATCCCGGTTGATTTTTGCCTGTGCAGCGGCCAGTCTTGCGATTGGCACGCGGTATGGTGAGCAGGATACATAGTTCAGACCAGCGGACTGGAAGAACTGGATGGAAACAGGGTCACCGCCGTGTTCGCCACATACGCCCAGTTTGATTTCTGGTCTTGTTTCTTTTGCCCAGCCAGCAGCCATTTTGATAAGTTTACCAACGCCGGACTGGTCCAGTTTTGTTGTTGGGTCGTATTCAAAAATTCTGTTTTTGAAGTAGTCGTCCAGAATCTGGCTTGCGTCGTCACGGGACAGACCATATGTTGTCTGTGTCAGGTCGTTTGTACCAAAGCTGAAGAATTCTGCATATTTGGAAATTTCGTCTGTCATCAGAGCAGCACGTGGAATTTCGATCATTGCGCCTACTCTGTATCTCAGGTCCATACCCTGTTCAGCAAATACTTTTCTTGCTTCGTCATCAACGATGCCTTTTACAAAGTTAAGTTCAGCAGCATCACAAACCAGTGGAATCATAATTTCAGGTTCTACGTGAATGCCTTCTCTTGCTACGTTGATAGCAGCCTGCATAACAGCTCTTGTCTGCATTCTTGCAATTTCTGGATAAGAGATAGCCAGACGGCAACCACGGTGGCCCAGCATAGGGTTTGTTTCCTGCAGGCGTCTTACAGCGGCTTTCAGTTCTGTAAATGACATACCCATTTCGTATGCTGTTGTGGATGTTTCGTCATCGCCATGTGGCAGGAATTCGTGCAGTGGTGGGTCCAGGAATCTGATTGTAACAGGCAGGCCAGCCATTTCTCTGTACATACCTTCAAAGTCCATCTGCTGCATTGGCAGAATTTTGTCCAGAGCGGCTACGCGTTCTGCTGTGGATTTGGACAGAATCATCTGTCTCATAGCCAGAATTCTGTCTTTTTCAAAGAACATATGTTCTGTACGGCACAGACCGATACCTTCTGCACCAAACAGTCTTGCCTGACGGGCATCTTTAGGTGTATCAGCATTTGTTCTTACTTTAAGTGAACGAACCTGGTCAGCCCAGTCCATAAATTTGGCAAAGTCACCGGACAGTGTAGCATCAACTGTGTGAATCATTTCTGCATATACGTTACCTGTGGAACCATCGATAGAGATATAGTCACCTTCATTGATTCTCAGGTCGCCAAAATATGCCACTTTATTGTCATTGTCAACTCTCAGTGTATGGCAGCCAGATACACAGCATCTGCCCATGCCACGTGCTACAACAGCTGCGTGGGAAGTCATACCGCCGCGTGCTGTCAGTACGCCTTTTGCAACAGCCATACCTTCAATATCTTCTGGGCTTGTTTCTACACGAACAAGGATAACTGCTTCGTTACGTTTGCCTGCGGCTTCTTTTGCGTCTTCAGCATTGAAGTATACGCGGCCACATGCAGCACCAGGAGAGGCTGGCAGACCGTGTGCAACTGCTTTTGCATTTTTCAGGCTTGTTGGTTCAAACTGTGGGTGCAGCAGGGAATCCAGCTGGTTTGGTTCAACCTTCATCAGTGCTTCTTCTATCGTGCACAGACCCTGTTCCACCATATCAACAGCAATTTTGATAGCAGCCTGTGCTGTACGTTTGCCGTTTCTTGTCTGCAGCATATACAGTTTGCCTTTTTCAATAGTAAATTCAAGGTCCTGCATATCCTGATTGTGTTTTTCCAGTGTTTTGGCAATGTCCATAATCTGTTCATATGCCTGTGGCATTACCTGTGCCAGCTGGTCGATTGTCTGTGGTGTTCTGATACCTGCAACAACGTCTTCGCCCTGTGCGTTCATCAGGAATTCGCCATAAAGTTTGTTTTCACCTGTGGATGGGTTTCTTGTAAATGCAACACCTGTACCACAGTCATCGCCCATATTACCGAATACCATGGACTGTACTGTTACTGCAGTACCCCAGGAAGAAGGAATATCGTTCATACGGCGGTAGTATATAGCACGAGGATTTTCCCAGGATGAGAATACAGCTTTTACAGCTGCCAGCAGCTGTGCACGGCTATCTGTTGGGAAATCTTCGCCAATTTCGCGTTTATATACTGCTTTGAAGTCATTTACAGCTTTTTCCAGGTCTTCTACAGACAGCTGGTGGTCAAACTGTATGCCTCTTGCTTCCTTGATAGCGTCAAGAGCGTGGTCAAAGTAGTCTTTGGAAATACCCATTACAACGTCAGAGAACATCTGGATAAAACGACGGTATGCATCAAATGCAAATCTTCTGTTGTTTGTCAGTTTTGCCAGACCTTCTACTACTTCATCATTAAGGCCAAGGTTCAGAACAGTGTCCATCATACCAGGCATAGATGCTCTGGCACCACTTCTTACAGAACACAGCAGCGGATTTTCAGGATCGCCGAATTTTTTACCTGTGATTTCTTCCAGTTTTTCCAGATATGTAAAAATCTGTTCCTGGATTTCAGGTGAAATAGTTCTGTCAGTTGCATAATAGTTTGTACAAGCTTCTGTGGTAATTGTAAAACCCTGTGGAACAGGCATACCCAGACTTGTCATTTCGGCAAGGTTTGCGCCTTTGCCACCCAGCAATTCTCTCATTGAGCCATTGCCTTCGCTGAAAAGATATACATATTTGTGTGCCATAACACGCCTCCATAAAAAGTTCAGATAGTAAAGGGGTATCTGCTGATTAAATTATAACACAACATTTGTACAAAAACGTGAACAAATTATATATATCTGTGCATTTTTGTATATTTAGACAATAGTTTTTGGAGAAAAGAAATTGTTTTGTACAAAATTTACATCAAGTTTTGTGCAAAACATACAAATTGGTTAAAATATTAACTAATTTGATGCAAAATCTGTTAATTAATTCACATATGTTTCTTTTATATGGATTTTAAAAACATAAATATTTGAAAAATAAAGTGCGAGTTTTTATGTATGATTTACATTAAAATACATATGTACTGCATATGTGGAATTATGTCTGTTGATAATACACAAATGTGTTTATTGACAAAGAAAATAAATGTTTATGTGAATTTGCACAAAGAAACAGCATACTGTAAAGTAAAAGTATTTGTGCAAACGTACCAATAGACAGGATAAATAGATTTATTTTTGTGTGCAATAACGAAATTAAGTAAGTGTTGTTGACTTTTAAACTGCAAATATTATAATTAAATTAATAGCAATGACGATAAACCAGTAAAAAGCAAGGTTGTCTTTCAGAGAGTCCCCGGGTGGTGCGATGGGGGTAAGTTCAGCAGCTTTTGAATTCATTATCCAGCTGACCGGTGAAATCTGTGTGATGTGTAGCCGGCTCCGGTAGTGTCCGTTACAGCACAGGGTATTAACTGTTCACCACAGCGATACCTGCCAAGGTCAGTTTCGTGAGAAGCTGGCGAATAGAGGTGGTAACACGGAATTACATTTCGTCCTCTGATTACAGAATCAGTGGGCGTTTTTTATTTGCCCACATAAAAAGAATACACAGTTTTGACGATAGATAACCCAGGGTGCACAGCACCCACCCGAAAGTGTATTTAAGGGCCGGTAATAGTGTATAGGCGTGTTATATGTATAGAGAGAAGAGAACTATTGCAGGCGAATTTTATGATGTACCATTATGATTTTCCACCGGCCCTTAAATTTAATCATTTGCAGTTTTCCATAATAAAATATACTTCGCAAAAGCAGAAAGGCCGGTAATTTTCCGGCTTTTTTGCTGCGAAAAATTTTTTAAAAAAAGTGTTGACAAATCTTATTTTGGTGGTATAATATCACTTGTAGCTCGAAGATACGGAGAGGTGTCCGAGTGGTTTAAGGAGCTAGTCTTGAAAACTAGTGATTCGCAAGAACCGTGGGTTCGAATCCCACCCTCTCCGCCATATCTTTTCAGCACTGCGGTTTCTGACCGCATTTTTTCATAATAATACCAAACTTCGTCTGGAGATTTACTCAAGTTGGCCGAAGAGGCGCCCCTGCTAAGGGCGTAGGGCGGGTAACCGTCGCGAGGGTTCAAATCCCTCAATCTCCGCCAAGAAAAACACCCATCACTTTGTGATGGGTGTTTTTCTTTGTACAGTTTTAGGATTTGAACCCCGGCGGGTTTTGCTGCGGGGATAACAGTAGGGCAGGCTGTAAACAGCTGGCATTGCCACATATTTATACACCTGACCGCAACTATCTTTTTCTTGACATTTCTATATTTGTGATATAATTATAATGTATATATTATTAAAGGTGTGGAAAATTGTTTTTTAAAGGAAAAGCAAGGTTCCACGTCTTAAGGTTTGTAAATTAAGGACAGGAAGGGGTTCTATATGGATATTAAAACACTGGAAAGATTACAGAAACTTAACCAGCTTAACCTTACTGAAGAAGAAACTGCAAAAATCCTCAGCTTTTTTGAAACAGCTGCAAAGGATGCAGAAATACTCGATACAGTAAACACAGACAATGTGGAAAGAATGGTATATGTAATGCCAATGACAAACATTATCCGTGAAGATATTGCAAAAAAATTATTTACTCGCGACCAGTTACAGGAACAGGCACCAGAAGCTATGGACGGCTATTGGCAGGTTCCAAGACTTGTTGACTAATTGAAAGGATGGAGATATATGAAAATGTACATTGCTGAAACTGAAAAATCAGTTAAAAACATTGTTGTTGACGATATGATTCTCACAACAGATATGCCTACATCCGCAGGTTCCAGAATGCTGGATGGTTATATCAGCCTTTTCGAAGCTGAAGCAGTTACTAAACTGACAGAAGCAGGTTATAAAGTATATGCAAAAGCAAACACAGGCGAATTTGGTCTGGACCTTATGGGTGAAACATCTTTCTACGGCCCGGTAGAAGCTGACGGTGTTCTCACAACAGCTGCTGCACAGGCAGTTAAAACAGGCGATGCTATGGCTGCTGTTACTCTGGAAGTAAACGGTGCATCCGCACGTGGTGCTGCATTGGCAGGTCTTACATTTGTAAAACCAACATACGGCACAGTTTCCCGTTTCGGTACAATCCCAGCAGTATGTTCTGGTGAAACAGTTTGTGTTACAGCCAGTGATGCCGCTACAGCAAAAGAAGTTCTGTGGGCTATCAAAGGTCACAGCGACAAAGACGGCACATCTCTCCCACAGGAAAAATGTGTTTTTGATGAAGTAAAAGAAATCAAAAAAGTTGCAGTAGCAAAATCACTTATGGTTGGCGAAAACACAGCCAAAGTTGAAGAAATGAAAGCAAAACTTTCTGCACAGGGTGTGGAAATTGTAGAAATCAGCGCAGAAGAACTGCTGCTGGCAAAATCAGCCTGGAACATTCTTATGTCCGCTGAACTTTGCAACAACGTTTCCAAATACGATGGTGTAAAATACGGCTACCGTACACCAAACTATGAAACAATCGACCAGCTGTACACAAACAGCCGTACTGAAGCTTTTGGCTATCTGACAAAATCAGTTGTACTCTTCGGTTCAGAAACACTGTCTGAAGACAACTACTTCAAAGTATACGACAAAGCACAGAGAATCCGCCGTGTTATCTG
>JAFZDX010000078.1 GCA_017560985.1 Oscillospiraceae bacterium | reverse complement strand
CACAGTGGTTGGGGCAGGGTACAGGAAAAAACAGAATCCTTTTGGCGACAAACCTGAAAAAGGTCGCCGCTGGGATAAAAACGATATGTAATTTAGTCTGACAAGACTTTATATAGGAGGAAAATATGTTTAAACTTATTAAAAATGGTCACGTTTATTCACCAGCAGACCTGGGCGTAAAGGATATTCTGCTGTGGGAAGACAGAGTTATCAAAATCGGCGAAAACCTGAAAATCCCTGAAGGTTTTGAAGGCAAAGAATTTGACCTTTCAGGTAAAATCATTATTCCTGGTATCGTTGATACACACGTTCACATCACAGGTGGCGGCGGTGAAGGCGGCTTTACTACAAGAACCAGCGAAATCACATTTGAAGAAATTGCAGAAGCAGGCGTTACAACTCTGGTTGGCGTTCTGGGCACAGACGGTTATGCAAGACGTGTAGAAGACGTGCTGGTAAAATGTATGGCTCTCCGTGAAGAAGGCTTTGACTGCTATTTCCTGACAGGCAGCTACACATTCCCAATCACAACAATGCGTGGTTCTGTTGCTGAAGATATTATCTTCAACGAATACTGCCTTGGTACAGGTGAAGTTGCACACTGCGACCACCGCGGCAGCCTTATGAGATACGAAGAATTCACACGCCTGGCAGCTGATACAAGAAACGGCGCACGTCTGGCTGGCCTGAAAGGTGTTCTCAACATTCACCTTGGCAACTATCCAGAACCAGCAGATTTCTTTATCCGTGCCTGTGAAGAAGACATCACATTCCGTCCACTTATCGTGCCAACACACGTTACAAGAAAATACGATGTATTTGACAGCTGTCTGAAATTCCTTGAATACGGCGGCCAGATTGACATCACAGCAGGTTCTGACGGCGATGCAAGCCAGAAATCCTACGGTTCAGTAGAAGGCCTGGAAATCATCTACAAAAAATACGGCACACTGGACAGAGTTACAATGACATCTGACGGCAACGGTTCTGCACCAATCTGGGACGAACTGGGCAATATGATCGGTATGGGCAAAGGTTCATCAAAAGTTCTGCTGGCTGACCTGAAAAAAGCTACAAAGAACGGTATTATCCCATTTGAAGAAACTCTGCGCACAATGACAACTATCCCTGCAGCAGTTTACGGTTTGAAAAATTCCGCAGGTACAATCGTGGAAAACGGCACAGCTAACTTTGCAGTTCTTGACGAAAATCTTGACCTTGTAGAAACTATCCTCAACGGCAAACGGGTATGGATCAAAGGCAAAGGCGTAGTTAAATAATCTGATTATCAAATAAAAAGACAAGGTGATTTCACCTTGTCTTTTGTTTATTTTGCGTTCCGGTATGCTTTTTCTATTGCCATTTCAATATATTTTGTGTCTATTGTAACGCTGGCTTTCAGGTCCTGGTCCATCCAGCCTGCAGTTGTACCTGTATAGTTTTCACCGCCATCAGCCATATCGTTTATCATACTGTTTGCGCCGCTGATAACATCGCCCACAATATTGCCGGAAGATGGATTCATTGAAGAACTGCCGGCTGTCACACCGCTGTTAGCCATGCTGTCTGTACTGTTTGTTGCACCGCGTGTCATATCACCAACTGTGCCAGGGTTGTATGAACCATACTGGTCAGTATAACCCATATCAGAATTATCACCCAGCATTCTGCCCAGCTTTGCAGCTGCCCCGCCGATGATAGTGTTCACCTTTTTGCCTTCCAGCCATTTTTCCAGGCTTTCTATCTGCTGGTACCATTCCTTTCCTATGGAACTGGCGGCTTTCATACCATATGCATCACCCAGTTCTTTTTTACTTTTTACTTCACCTGGGGTAAAATCTGCCAGCTGTCCTGACTGGTCAAAACCGATGTTGCTCTCTACTTCGTCAATGGATATACGCACGATTTGTCCATTATTATCAAATACGGCTGCTACCAGTGTAGTGGATACAGCCCCTCTGCCATTGCGGCCATCAGTGTAACCGTAACTGTCATTTGTATGGGTGTAACTGGCAGTGCCTACTTTATAGTTGAAATTATTTGTTGCCGCCGGTGTCTTTGAACCACAGGCAGTGGTAGCCATAATAACAGCCAGCAACAGTGCCGAAATTATCTTTTTCATAATAAACTCCTTTATGATTTTACACATTTTTTGTGTTTGATATTAATATTAACAGCATAAAGGCATTTTATTCCTTTACAGTTTCAAAAAAAGATTACAAAAAGATTAAATGGTAATAAATTGCTGTAAAATAATGAAATCAGGGTGTTTTAACCCTGATTTGCATTAAAAATATTAATTTATAAAACATTGTTATAGTGTGTAATAAAACATTGTTCTATTGTTGTATTTCTGCCACTTTCGACAGCAAAATCTCCTTTTCGTTGGCAATCTGCCCATCAATTACCATTTCCAGCAGACAATTAAGTATCCTGCCTGTCAGTGGGGAAGGGGAGATGCCTGTTTGTGTCAGGTCATTGCCGTTTATCGCCAGGTCTTTCAGTGAAAAACACTGGTTCTGTTCCAGCACACTGTCTATAATTGTTTCAAGAGAGTTGTACTCATCTGTTCTGTCAAAGTCTTTTGTGTTCTGTCCTTTGTTGTCTGCTCTTTTTAACAGCAGCAACATTTTTACAAAATCTTCACCGTGTTTGTTCATGGCACGGCGCACAGCTTTTTCGTTTGGCTCGATAAAAGTATCGTGGTGTTTTACCAGCCTGGTAATCAGATTATAGTCATTTCCAGACACCTTTAATCGTTTCAGTATATCCTTTGAAATTTCCAGGCTTACTTCGTCGTGGCCATAGAAATGCCCTACGCCTTTATTGTCTATGGTAAATGTGGCTGGCTTGCCAAAATCGTGCAGCAGTGCCGCCAGACGCAGTTGTGGCACAGGCGGGCAGTTTTCAACTGCCACTGCAGTGTGTTCCAGCACATCGTATATGTGGTGATAATTTTTCTGGTCAAAACCTTTCAGCGGCAATATTTCCGGTATTATTTCTGCCAGTACGTCAGTGTATTCCATCAATATGTGCTTTACATTTGTGCCGCACAGCAATTTGTTCAGTTCTGTGTATATTCTTTCTGCTGAAATATTTTTCAGCAGGTGACAATTTGCAAAAATTGCCTGTTTTGTCACTGGCTCAATTTCAAACCCCAGCACAGAAGCAAATCGCAACCGGCGTATTATTCGCAGACCATCTTCTTTGAATCTTTTATCAGCATTGCCCACACAGCGTATCAGTCTGTTTTCAATATCCTGAACACCGCCGTAAAAATCCATCAGTCCCTCGGCTGGGTTATAGCATATAGCATTTATGGTAAAATCCCTGCGGGCGCAGTCTTCTTTCAAGCTGGCTGTAAACTGTACTTCGTCAGGGTGTCTGCCATCGGAATATCCTTTTTCTGTGCGGTAGGTGGTTATTTCCACAGGTGTGCCGTCTATTATTACTGTTACAGTGCCGTGTTTCAGCCCAGTTTCGATCAGATGATAACCTTCAAACACCTTTGCGGTCTGCAGGGGTAAAGCATTGGTGGTTATATCTGCATCACTTACATCCAGCCCCATCAGACTGTTGCGTACAATTCCGCCTACCACCCAGGCCTCAAAACCTGCACTGTTCAGCATTTCCAGTGCTTTCTGTGCCTCTTTCGGAATATTTATCATAAAATCACCACCTTTGAATTGTCAGTCTACTACAATTATATTTGAAATATATATAATTTTCAATAAATTTGCTGTTGTTTGAAACATGTTTATTGTGGCATATAATTCTTGATTTTGAATGTGTTTTTATAGTATAATATTTAAGTTCGAGTGTTAAAAGAAACTTGAAAATATTGATATAAATTCAGAAAATTATGGAGGAAACTAAACAATGACTGCTATTGTTCTTAAACTTCTGGTTGTTTTTCTTGTAGTTATGGCTCTTGTAGCTAAAAAACAGCCAATCTATGTTGCTGTTACTGCCGGTGCTGTTGTTACTTGGGTACTTTACGGTATTCCTGTTGCAGACGGCGTTCAGGCAATTATCAAAGCATGTACATCCTGGTCTACACTTCAGCTGATTGTAGTTATGTACCTTATCACATTCCTGCAGAAAATGATGGGTCAGCGCGGTGCTATCGACAAAGCACAGAAAGGTCTGTCTTCTCTGTTCAACAACCGCTGGGTAAACTGTGCAGCTGCACCTATCTTCATCGGTATGCTGCCTACACCTAACGCTGCATTTATCGCAGGTGATATTGTAAAAGCATCAGCTTCTGATTATATGAAACACGACGAAATGGCTGTTACTACTACATACTTCCGTCACGTTTCCGAATCCTTTATGCCTACATACGGCGCTATCATCCTGGCTATCAGCCTGGCAGGCATCACAGCTGGCGAATTCGTTGTTGGTATGCTGCCAATCGTTGCATGTATCATCGCATCAGGCTGCTTCTGGTTCCTGCGTGGCAAAGTGCCAATGGCAACAGGTGAAGCTGCTTCCACAAACAAAGGCAAAGACGTAAAAGACATCTTTGTTGGTCTGTGGCCAATTCTTGCTATCATCATCCTGGTAGTTGTGGCTAAAATGCCTATCTACGTTGCAGGTGCAATCATTATGGTTGCTTACTTCTTCCTGCACAAATTCTCATTCAGCGAAGTTACACCTAACTTTGCTGCTTCCCTGCAGTTCAAACTGTACCTGAATACATTTGCAGTTATGACACTGAAAGAATTCCTGACAGCTTCAGGTGCTATCAACGCACTGCCAGACTTCTTTGCACAGCTGCCAATCCCAACATTCATGGTATTTATGCTCATCTTCTTCTTTGGTTCCATCGTTTCTGGTTCACAGACAATCATCGGTCTGTGTATGCCAGTTGCTATGGCTGCAGTACCAGGTGCAGGTCTGCCACTGGTTTGTCTGTTGATGGGTACTACATATGCAGCAATGCAGATGTCCCCAACACACATCTGCCTTACACTTACAGCAGAATACTTTGGTATTTCTCTGGGTGACCTTATCAAGAAAACAATGCCTGCAGTAGCAACAACTGTTATCTTTACAGTTATCTACTACCTTGGCTGGACAATGCTGATTGGTTAATTTAATACAAAAAAACAGGAGTTGCGAAAGCAACTCCTTATTTTTTATATTTTTTTAAATTCCGCTACCATTCTTTCGTAGTATGTAACTATTTCATTTGGCATATTGCGTTCTTTGCATATAGCCAGCAGTTTTTCTGCTATTGACAGGCATTCCTTTTTTGTGGAAATACATTTGTCATATTTCAACTGAAGTCTGCGTATATCGTAGGATATTTCTCTTGCCTGATATACAGCAAATGCACCGATAATTCCCACTATCAGAATCTTGAGTAACAGGAATGGATTGATAAAGGTGCCAACCATGTTGAATACTGTCAGTGCTATAAAAATGAAAAATGGCAGGAAAAGAACTACACCGGGACCGGTTGTAAGCAATAAGCCCAGTCCCAAAAGAACCACTATGATTTTAACCAGAGCACCAATTACAGACTGGATAAATGTTATTGGTATCATAAATGCCCCGATAAACAAAGCAACTGTCAGCAATAATCCCGCTTTAGGCAGTATCGGGCTGTTTGCAATACCCGGCTTGTTTGGTACTTCTGACTTTATTTCTTTTACATACTGCAGTTTTTTATTTAAAGTTCCTTTAAAACTTTCCTCGAAATTTGCAGCTTTGAATATAAGACGTACAGACAAATCATCTGCAAGCAAATCATCATATATTTCAATAAAATTTTCATTTTCGCTATCAAGGGCAAGCAGTTTTTCGGCATAGTCTATTGTTTCGTCAATGTTGTCAGGCTTTTCCTTCAGCTGTTCCTTGCAGGTATCTATCATTATTTTACGTTTATGCGCATCGGTAAGGCTGTTTACCTTTCCGAAAAAAGTAAGGTGTTCTGCTTTGGCATCTTTGGCTTCCTGTGGCACAGAAGGCTGTTTTTTTACTGCGCTTGCTGTATTTTTTTTGCTGGCAGAGGTTTTTTGAATTGCAGAACTTTCTTTGTCTTTATCTTCAATTACAGAATCAGTCTTTCCGTATTTTGCTGCTCTTTTTTCAGCCAGTTTCCGGGCTTTGGTCTGTTTCTTATTGCCTTTGCCGTAAGTAGTTTTCTGTACAGTTTTGGTTTCGGTTTTTGGCTTGTCGGCCTTTGGCTTTTCATAGACAAATTTTCTGCGTTCGTCACCTGAAAGCCGGTAGTCTGCATTACCAAATGCCTTCATTTTTGCCAGTCTGAAAACCGACAGGTCGGAGTTATATTTTCCACCCTTGTCCAGATTTATTTTATCATCAATAAGTTTGAAAACAAAATGTTCTATCTGTTGGTTTACTTTTTCGTAAGCGGAATAAATGTACTCGTAGTGCATTTTTACCACATTTACAGTTATTTCAGAAAGTTGTGGTCTGAATATTTTTTCCGGGTCTGACGGTACATAGTTTTCTGCTTTGTTCAGACGTTCAATAATACCAGAATAAATATAGGTAATGTTTTCAATGATATTTGCTTCGTCTTCAATCAGATGTGCCTCTGTTGCCAGAGTCATCTGGGTGTCAGCGTCCATAGATTTCCAGTCAGTCACTGTCCGGGCAAGATTGTGGTAGAAATTCAGCATCAAACCTGTTTCGCCAGGCTGGTTGTCAAAGCGCACTTCATTGTTATTTCGGTTAAACTTTGCCAGCTGCAGACCCATACAGGTAATTGCATTTATCAGGTCATCACCTTCTGCAAAGCACAGCAGCTTTTCATTTATGTCCATCATCTGCTGGCTGATTTCGCCGGTTTCTATATGTTCGTACAGCTTTTCCAGACAAAAGCCGGCCAGTTCATATTTGGTAAAACCACTGCATACAATCTTGTCGTAATAGCCGCTTCCACCATTCAGCTGGGCACATTCTTCCAACGAAAGACTGTCTACAATCTCGAAAGGCATTTTTTCCTCAGATAGGTCCATTTCGCTTAAATCGATGTCATTCAGCCCCAGTTTTTCTGCGCGGGCCTGTTCTTCTTCAGTCAGTTCAAACCGTTTCAGTTGGCGCGCAAATATGTCCTGAGCTTCTTCAGGTGTGATTTTTTTCTCATTGTCAGCCATAATCTTTTCCTCTATTTTATCGCTTTTTCTATAAATCCACCGGCAATCACATAATCACCGTTGTAAATTACTACGCTCTGTCCTGGGGCAGCGGCCCTTACAGGCTGGCTGAATTCCAGGATAATTTTTTCGCTGTCGCTGTGTACCACTTTTGCACCGTCACCTTTGGAGGCACTGCGCACTTTTACTGTAACCTGGCTGCCTGCTTCCAAATATCCGGCAGGGTATACAGGGCTGGACAGTTCCACACCTGTGAAAAATTCTTCACCGGCATAGCCCAGCAGTACATCGCCTTTTTCTGTGATTTCTTTTACAAAAGCAGGTTTGCCCAGTGCCACACCCAGACCTTTTCTCTGGCCTATGGTAAAGTTGTGCACGCCATCATGGCGGCGCAGTCTTTTGCCTTCCGGCGACATCAGCCAGCCGTATTTTGTCTTGTAACCCAGATTTTTGATAAATGTACTGTAATCTCCATCTGGAATAAAGCATATTTCCTGGCTGTCTGGCTTGTCGGCTGTAAACAGTTCCAGCGCACCTGCCATATCCCTGATTTCAGGTTTTTCATAACTGCCGATAGGCAGTATAAGACGGGACAGTATCTCCTGTGGCAGTCTGTACAGCATATAGCTCTGGTCTTTGGCTGTGCTTACCGCTTTTTTTACATAGCAGATATTACCCACTTTTTCTGTCTGGGCGTAATGACCTGTGGCAATATATCCTATGCCCAGTTCGTCAGCCTTTCTGATAAGTGTGGCAAATTTAACGTGAGGGTTGCACACGATACAAGGGTTTGGTGTTCTGCCGCTTACATAGTTCTGGCAGAATGGTGTAACCACATATTTATGAAAATCTGCCTGTGCATCTGCAATGTGGAAAGGAATGTCCAGCTTTTCACATACCTTGCGGGCATCTTCCACTGCTTCGTCGCTTTCAGGTGAAAAACGGATAACCACACCTTCCACTTCCAGCCCCTGTTTTTTCAGCAGGTCAACACATACGGACGAGTCCACACCGCCGGAAACACCCACCAGTACTTTTTTATAGTCAAGAGTTTTTGTCATTGTTTCTCCTTAAATTAACGGAATATATAAATTTGTTATAACTATATATTATATTGTTTTGGTCTTTTTTTCAATATGATTAAAGTTATTTGCAGTGGTAATAATTGTAACAGAAAAAGCACCGCATTGTGCGGTGCCTGTACGATTATTTGTATTTCTGGCTCTGTGCCACTGCCATAGCGTCACATCTTTCATTTTCAGGGTGACCGGCGTGGCCTTTTATCCAGTTGAATGTAACATCGTGCTTTTTCAGCAGCGGCAAAATCTGTTCCCACAGGTCCACATTCAGCGCAGGTTTGCCGTCACCTTTTTTCCAGCCCTTTTTCTGCCAGGAATATACCCAGCCCTTTGTTATACTGTCTATTACATATTTAGAGTCACTGGTCAGAATAACCTGGCAGGGTTCTTTCAATGCCTGCAATGCGTACAGCACAGCACACATTTCCATACGGTTGTTTGTGGTGTGGGCTTCGCCGCCACTCAGTTCTTTTTCCGCTCCGTTATATCGCAGTATTGCACCCCATCCGCCTGGACCGGGGTTGCCGCTGCAGGCACCATCTGTGTAAATGTAAACAGTTTTCATATATTATTCCTTTCGGGACTAAATTTCTCTCAAAATAACAATGCAATTATATAATAAATATCTTGTTATGTAAAGAATACACAATAATCCCTGGCTAACCTTGACAATTTAAAGCTGAATAATATATCATAAATATATATGGGTATTTTTACAATACCGCCTGTGCGTTTGAAAAAAGGGATTGATCCCACATTAATAGAGTTCGTTACATAATATTTAATAAAGCTATTTTCCGCCATTTTCAGTATGGTGTGTTTTTGCGTATCATTTTTACGCTGTATGGCTTTGGAAAGGAAGATAAATGTCTAACAAAGAAACAAAATCGTATAATAAAAAAACATTTAAAAAATCGTTCAATAAAAGATATAAATATAAACGTTACACAAAAAAGAAAAAGGAGGTACCTGTGGAAGCTATCCGTCTTATACCACTTGGTGGTCTGAATGAAATTGGTAAGAATATGACAGTGTATGAATGCAGAGGCGATATGTTTATTGTAGACTGCGGCAATACCTTCCCAGACAGCGAAATGTTTGGTGTTGACCTTGTAATCCCGGACTTTTCTTATGTCAAAGAACACAAAGACCAGATTAAAGGTATCGTTATCACCCACGGTCACGAAGACCATATCGGCTCTCTGCCTTATCTGATGAAAGAAATCAATGTTCCTGTCTATGCCACACTGCTGACAAAAGGGCTGATTGAAAACAAACTCAGCGAACATTCACTGAAAAACGAAGTGGAAATCAATGTTATCAAACCTGGCGACAGAATTCAGCTGGGCTGTATGACAGTGGTGCCTATACACGTAAACCACTCTATTCCGGATGCTGTGGGTCTGGCTATTGAATCACCTGCCGGTGTTGTAGTAACCACAGGGGACTTTAAAATCGACTATACACCGCCACAGGGCGAAACAACAGACCTGTCCACATTTGCACGTTACGGCAGTCAGGGTGTGCTGGCATTCCTGTCAGACTCTACCAATGCTGAACGTCCTGGCAACTCTGCCAGCGAAAAAACAGTGGGCAAGAGTTTCGCTGGCTTATTTGAAAAAGCAGGCAACAAACGCATAATTATCGCCACTTTCGCATCAAACATCTATCGTATCCAGCAGATTCTGGACCTTGCTGTACAGCACAACAGAAAGGTGGCTGTTTCTGGCCGCAGTATGATGAACAACATCGCTATGGCTTTTGAACTGGGCTATCTGAAAGCCCCTGAAAATGTGGTTATTGAACCTGAAAAGGTTAAAGATTATGAACCTGGCCAGATTGTTCTCATTACAACAGGCAGCCAGGGCGAACCTATGTCTGCCCTTGCCAGAATGGCAGGCGGCACTCACCGTCAGTTCTCCATCGGCCCAAACGACTTTATCATTATCTCTGCCACACCTATACCTGGCAATGAAAAAATGGTTACAAAGGTTGTAAACGGCCTGCTGAAACAGGGCGCAGATGTTATCTATGAATCAATGTATGATGTGCACGTTTCAGGCCACGCCTGCCAGGAAGAACTGAAACTTATGCTGAATCTTGTAAGACCACAGTATTTTATCCCTGTACACGGTGAATACAAACATCTGAAACGTCATGCCATGCTGGCAGAAGGTGCAGGTATACCAAAAGAAAACATCGTAATGGCAAACACAGGCGAAGTGCTGAGAATAGACAAAAACGGCATCACAGTGGAAGAAAGCATCACCTCCGGCCAGGTTCTGGTTGATGGTCTGGGTGTTGGTGACGTAGGTAGTGTGGTTCTGCGTGACCGCCGCCACCTTTCACACGATGGTATTGTAATAGTAGTATTTACCATTGATGGCTACTCTGACCAGCTGCTTTCCGGCCCGGATATTATTTCCCGTGGCTTTGTATATGTAAAAGAAAGCGAAGCACTTATCAGCGAGGCCCGTATGGCCGCCCGTGCCGTTATTGAAAAATACGAACATTATGACTATAAAGACTGGACTGTTATAAAAGGTAAAATCCGCGACCAGGTTTCCAACGTGCTTTACAAAAAGACAAAACGCAGTCCTATGGTACTTCCAATCGTTATGGAAGTCTGATATCCAATAAAAAACTGAAAGAAATCAGGTGTTTTTATGAAAAACAAATTCTGGGGCACAGATATTATTCTTGCAATTATGACAATAATTGTGGTGGCGCTGTGTGTCCTTATTGCAATTACCAACCCTGAAATGATTATATTTTCACTGGCAGTGCTGCTGATGATAACAATAATCCTGGCGATGAATGCCCGTGCGGTGCGAAAAGCAATCCACGGTGTGTTCTTTGGCAGCGGCAAACAGTCTGCACGCCAGCAGCTCAGCTTTGAAAATCTGGCTGTGCCTGTGGTTATTGTCAACAAAGGCAGTATAGTGTGGTACAATGGTGCATTCCGCACAGCTATACTTTCTGACGCTGACTGTTATCTTACACCCCTTGAAAAAGTTGTGCCGGGGCTGAAAATAAATGAAGCCAGTGGTGCAAAAGGCTTGTCCTTACCTGTAAACGGCAGGGAATATACCATATACTCATCGGCTGCATCTGAAGACGGCAGTCTGTGGGTGTGCTATTTCAACGATGATACTGAACTTAAATGGGAGGCCAGGGAATATCATATGACCCGCCCCGTTGTAATGCAGATTATTGTTGATACTTACGACGAGGTGCTGAAGGAACTGAAAGAATCAAAACGTGCCGGTATTATGGCCGAACTGGACCAGCTTATTGAAGATGTGGCATCAGAAACAAACGGTATAGCCACAAAAGTGGGTACCAGTCGCTACCACGTTATTATGGAAGAAAGATATTATGGTCAGTTCCACGACAACCGATTTGAAATTCTGTCAAAGGCCAGACATCTGGAAGAAGATATGGTTACCCTGTCCATCGGTGTAGGCCACGGCGGTAAAGACTTTGCAGAAAACGACCTGTTGGCACGCCAGGCACTGGATATGGCTCTGGGCCGTGGCGGTGACCAGGCTGTTGTAAAAAGCAATGAAGGCTATGAATTCTTCGGTGGCACTCTGCCAAGTGTGGAAAAACGCAGTAAAGTCCGCAGCCGTATTGTGGCAAAAGCCCTGCACGATGTTATTGCACAAAGTGATATAGTTATGATAATGGGCCACAGCGTTTCTGACCTGGACGCAGTAGGTTCTGCTGTGGGTATTGCAACAGCGGTAAAAAGCTGTGGCAAACACCCATACATAGTTATCCGTGAAGAAACATCCCTGGCACGTAACCTGATTGAAAGGGTGCGGAATGAATGGGAAGAAGAGCTGTTCATTACTCCTGAAAAAGCTCTCAGTATGGGTATTGGCAACAACTCACTACTGATTATCACTGACGTTCACGTTTCCAGAATGACAGAAAGTGAAGAACTGGTAAAACGTTTCTACAAGAAAGTGGTTATCGACCATCATCGCCGAATGGTGGACTACATCAGTGACACTGTTGTTTCCTATCACGAACCATATGCTTCATCCGCCAGCGAACTGGTGTGTGAACTTATACAGTACATCATCCCTGCCAATGTTAAACTGCCACAGATAGCAGCTGAAGCAATGCTGTCCGGCATTATGCTGGATACACGCAACTTTGCTGAACGTGCAGGTGTGCGCACCTTTGAAGCTTCTGCATACCTGCGCCGTATGGGTGCAATATCCACAGAAGTGCTGAAACTGTTCAGTATCCCGAAAGAAGTTTACCAGGCAAAAAGTGACCTTGTAAATGGTGCTTTCATCTACAAGGATGTGGCTGTTTCACTGGCTGACAATATGACACGTGACCTTTATGTTGCAGTGCCACAGGCCGCCAACGACCTGCTGGGTCTGGACGGTGTACGTGGTTCTGTTGTAGCAGTTAAGTTTGACGATGTTATTCAGATTTCTGCACGCAGTCTGGGTGAAATAAATGTACAGGTTCTTATGGAATATCTGGGTGGTGGCGGCCATCTTACTATGGCCGGTGCACAGCTGCGTGGTGAAACGCTGGAACAGGCAAAAGAAAAAATTATGGAAAGTATCGACAATTACAAAAAATAGACGTTGATATTATTTCAAAATAAATGTAAAATATATAGATACCACAAAAATCTAAGGAGATATATAAATGAAAGTAGTTCTCTTACAGGATGTTAAAGACATCGGTAAAAAAGACCAGGTTGTAAATGTTTCTGACGGCTATGCCAGAAACTTCCTGCTGCCAAGAAAGCTGGCAAAGGAAGCAACAACTGCAGCTATGAATGATGTAAAAGCAAAAGAAAGTGCAAAAGCACATCACAAACGGGAAGAAGTTAAAGCTGCTAATGAACTGAAAGCAAAACTGGACGGCAAAGAAGTAACAATCAAAGCAAAAGCAGGCAAAGAAGGTAAACTCTTCGGTGCAGTTACTTCCAAAGATGTTGCTGCCGCACTGAAAGCACAGCACAAAATGGACATCGACAAAAAGAAAATTGTTATGAAAGATATCAAAACTTTCTCACGCGTTGATGTTGAAATCAAAATCTATCCTGAAATTCAGGCTAAAATCACAGTTATTGTAGAGGAATAATAAATGGACCAGCTGGAAGTTGCCCTGGAAGGAATGGGCATAAACCAACCTTACTCCATAGAAGCTGAACAGGCTGTTCTGGGGGCGGCAATCATCGACCCTGAATTGGTTTCCGCCATTGTTGAACAGGTAAGGTCAGAATATTTCTATGTAAAACAGAACAGGCTTATTTTCAACGAAATACTTACCCTTTTTATGGCCAACACACCGTCAGACTTTGTAACGGTGGTTGACGCTGTTCTCTCTGCAAAAATTTTCTCTGACGAAAACGAAGCAAAAGTTTATCTGTCACAGCTGGCAGATACAGTGCCAAGTCTTTCAAACATTCTGTATTATGCAAAAATTCTGAAAGACAAGTATATGGTTCGTTCCCTTATGGACGCAGCCAGCGAAATTCTGCGCCGCACACAGGATTCTGCAGATGCTGACCTGCTTCTGGAAAGTGCAGAACAGACAATTTACGCACTGCGCCAGGGCAAAGATACACAGAGTCTGAAACACATCTCTGATGCGGCGGCAAAAAGTTTTGACCGTCTGCGTAAACTTTCAGGTAAAGACAAGGACAAATACCGGGGTATTCCTACAGGTTTCAGATTCCTTGATGATAAACTGGGCAAAATGGGACGCAGCGACCTTGTTATCCTGGCCGCCCGTCCTGGTATGGGTAAAACTTCTTTTGCGTTGAATATTGCCACAAACATTGCTTCACAGCAGAAACTGCCAGTGGCTATCTTCTCATTGGAAATGTCCAACGAACAGCTGACAGAAAGAATTCTTTCATCACGGGCAGGCATCAGTTCCAACAGCCTGCGTACGGGTGATATTCAGCTGGCTGAATGGGATATCATTACTAACGCAATCGGTCAGATTGCCGACTATCCTATCTATCTGGACGATACACCAAACGTTACAGTTTCTGATATGAAGGCGAAAATCCGCCGTCTTAACCAGAACCCGGAAACACCAAATGTTGGCGTAATCATTGTTGACTACATACAGCTTATGTCCACAGGCAAACGCAGTGACAACCGTGTACAGGAAATCAGTGAAATCACCCGTAATCTGAAGATTATGGCAAAAGAGCTGGATGTGCCTATTATCGCACTGTCACAGCTGTCCCGTTCTGCTGAAAAAGGCGGTGGACGCGACGGCAGACCACAGCTGTCTGACCTGCGTGACTCCGGTTCTATCGAACAGGATGCTGACGTAGTTCTGTTCCTTTACCGTGATGCCTATTACAACAAAAGCGAAGACGCAGACCAGACACTGGCCGAATGTATCATCGCCAAAAACCGTCACGGTGAAAGCGGCACTATCCCACTCAGCTGGGACGGCGCCCACACACGTTTCTACGATGTGGACTTTACCCACAACGATGACTATTAATCACAAAACAACAGGCGGGGCTATCCCCGCCAATCTTGTTATTTTACAGGTATGAATTATGCTGCCAGAAAAGGTATTGAATACAATCAGACAATATAATATGGTTTCCCGTGGCGACACTGTTGCAGTCTGCCTTTCAGGCGGTGCAGACAGTATGGCTCTGTTTCATTTTTTCTGTACCAACAGGGAAAAACTGGGCATAAATCTGCTGGCGCTCCATGTAAATCATGGTCTGCGAGAAGAAAGTGGTAACGAGCAATCTTTTGTGGCAGATTATTGTGCATCACAGGGGGTACAGTGTATAATCACCGCCCTGGATATGAACAATAATACCAGACCACAAGGCCTTTCCACCGAAACCTGGGCCAGAGATTTAAGGTACAGCTTTTTCTTCCGGCAGGCAGAAAAATACGGCGCAAAACTGGCGACAGCCCACACCCTGTCAGACAGGGCGGAAACTGTGCTGTTCAACCTTACCCGTGGCACTTCGCTGAAAGGTGCAGGGGGGATACCACCAGTACGTGACAGTATCATCCGCCCGCTTATCGACTGCACCAGACAGGATGTGGAAAAATACTGTGCCGATAACAATATACCTTATGTTACCGACCAGACCAATTTTCAGGATATTTATTCCAGAAATAAAATCAGGCTGAATGTACTGCCACAGCTGAAAAAAATAAATCCTTCCGCTGAAAAGGCTATTGTATCTTTTGCCACAGACAGCCGGGAAATTTACTCACTTCTGTCACAATTAAGTGATAGTCTTTATAAAGATGCTATCGGTCTTGGGGGACTGGATGTTTCCAAACTGCTGGCAGCCCACAGTGCAGTTACAAAAGACCTTATCCGCAACAGCCTGGATAAACTGGACTGTCTGTCTAAAGACAATGTAGAGGCGGTATATTCCGCCCTGTCACAGCCGACTTTCAAACGCCAGCTGTCTGCCACTGTTTTCTGCCGGATTAATAATGGCAGACTGCAGTTCTATACACCAAAACAAAAAGAAAACAGCCTGCCTTTACAGCCTGTAAAGGTGGAATTTGACAAAACTATCACCTTTGGTTATACCAGTTTGTATTTTTCGGTTATAACGGCCAGCGAATATGAAAAAATGGAGAAAAATTACAAAAACTATTTAACATATGCAGTTGATTGTGATATACTAAAAGGTGATATTAATCTGCGCAGCCGTAAAACAGGGGACAGTTTCACTTTTGTAAACAGAAATGTTACCAAAACAGTGAAAAAACTGTTTATCGAAGACAAGGTTCCACAGGAATACAGGGACAAAATCCCACTGCTCTGTGATGAAACTGATAATGTTGTATGGCTGGGCGAATATGGTACAAACAAGCCTTACGTACCATCAGAGAATACAAAAAATATTTTATTGATTACACAGATGTAAAAGTGTATGGAGGATTATTATGGTAAACGATATCAGAGAAGTGCTGCTTACAAAAGAAGAAATTGAAGAAGTAGTAAAAGAACTGGGTAAAAAAATCACAGAAGATTACAAAGGCAAAAACCTGTTCCTTATCACAGTGCTGAAAGGTGCAGTTGTATTCCTGGGCGACCTTATGCGTGCTATCGAAATGCCTTGTGAAATCGAATTTATGGTTCTTTCTTCCTACGGTTCAGGCACAACTTCCACAGGCAGTGTAAAAATTGTAAAAGACATCGACCTGCCACTGGAAGGCAAAGATGTTCTTATCGTGGAAGACATTCTTGACACAGGCTTTACTCTCAGCTTCCTGTACAAACTGCTGGAAGAACGTAAACCTAACAGCATCGAAATCTGCACTCTGCTGGATAAACCAGACCGTCGCAAAGTTGAAATCAATGCAAAATACACAGGCCGCAAAATTCCTGATGAATTTGTAGTTGGCTACGGCCTTGACTACGATGAAAAATATCGTAACCTGCCATTTATTGGTGTTCTCAAACCAGAGGTTTACGCAAACTAAACCTAAATTCCACACAAAGGAGGACCTCTTTTGGTCAAACAAAGAAAAAATCCGCTGATTCCTATGTTGGCACTGTTCACAGCATTGCTGCTGGGGGCTATTCTGTTCAGCAAACCTGTTTCTTCCACTGATATGAAAACCAGTGAAATCATTGATATGTTCAGAAAACAGCAGGTAGTTGAATACACACTGAATATAGGCAGTGGTGATATTGAAATCAAAACAAACAACAGTGAAGATCCTATCTACTACCGTGTGCCAAGTGTTTCTTACTTTATAAACAAGATTGACCCATATGTAGAAGAGTACAACGCACTGCATCCTGCCGCACCTATGGTGTACAATCACGTTACACCTGTTACATTCCCTTCCTGGGTACAGGCAATCCCTACAATGATACTTATCGGCCTTATGCTGTTTATGTTCATGTTCCTGTTCAACCAGCAAAGCGGCAAAGGTATGTCTGTGGGCAAGGCAAAAACAAAAGATGCCGCAGATCTGAAAACACGCAAAACATTTAAAGATGTTGCGGGTGCTGATGAAGAAAAAGAAGAACTGGTTGAAATTGTAGAGTTCCTGAAAGAACCTGGCAAGTTCAACGCGCTGGGTGCCCGTATTCCAAAGGGCGTTCTGCTGGTTGGCCCTCCAGGTACAGGTAAAACACTGCTGGCAAAGGCTACAGCCGGTGAAGCAGGTGTTCCATTTTACTCCATTTCCGGTTCAGACTTTATCGAACTGTATGTTGGTGTTGGTGCATCCCGTGTACGTGACCTTTTTGAAAAGGCAAAGAAAACTGCTCCTGCCATTATCTTTATCGACGAAATTGACGCCGTTGGCCGTCAGCGTGGTGCTGGTCTTGGCGGCGGTCAGGACGAAAGGGAACAGACCCTTAACCAGCTGCTGGTTGAAATGGACGGTTTCGGTGCCAACGAAGGTGTTATCGTAATGGCTGCCACAAACCGTGCTGACATTCTGGACAAAGCACTGCTGCGTGCTGGCCGTTTTGACAGACAGATTTATGTTGGTGTACCTGATGTAAAAGGCAGGGAAGAAGTTCTGGCTGTTCATTTCCGTGGCAAACCTATCGGCCCGGATATTGATATGAAAAAAATAGCTCAGTCCACACCTGGTTTCACAGGTGCTGACCTGGAAAACCTGGTAAACGAAGCAGCTCTTATGGCTGCCAAAAAAGGCAAAAAAGCTATTACACAGGCAGAAATCGAAGCAGCAACAATCAAAGTTATTGCTGGCCCTGAAAAGAAATCCCGCGTTGTTACCGAAAAGGAAAAACGTCTGGTTTCCTATCACGAAGCAGGCCACGCAATCGCACATTACTTCTGCCCAACAGCAGACCCTGTACAGGAAATTTCCATTATCCCTCGCGGTATGGCTGGCGGTTATACACTGTCACTGCCTGAACAGGATTCCAACTATAAAACAAAAACAGAGATGAGCGAAGAAATCGTTACCCTGCTGGGCGGCCGCTGCGCTGAACAGCTGATTCTGGACGATATTTCTACAGGCGCTTCCAACGACCTCGAAAGAGTAACAGCCATTGCAAAAGCTATGGTTACACGTTACGGCTTCTCTGAAAAACTGGGCAACGTTGTTTACGGCGGCGCTCCAGAACAGACATTCCTGGGCCGTGACTACACCCAGGGCCGTGGCCATTCAGAAGCAGTTGCCAACGATATTGACGTTGAAGTACGCCGTTTTGTTGACGAAGGCTATCAGAAATGTATGGATATTCTCCGTACAAACGAAGATAAACTGCACATCGTTGCAAAAGAACTGATGGTAAAAGAAAAAATCAATGGTGAACGCTTCAAACAGCTGATGTCACCTGATTACAACCCTGATGAAGAAGTTGTAGCTGAAGAACCAGCCCCTGTTGTTGAACAGCAGGCAGAAACAACAGAAACCCCTGTTGAAAATACAGTAGTTGCAGATGTTGTTGAAACTGTAGAAGAAACAACAGAAACTCCACAGGAAAACAATTAAACAAAATATCTAACAGGCACAGCATACGCTGTGCCTGTAGTGTGTGATAGTGGATTGTGGCAGTTATATAATCAGTTGGAAAAATTTGAATTTGTCGAACAGATTGGTATGTAGAAATTTACACATTTGTTTGATACAATACTATTAGATAAATTTGAATTTGACGAGGTAAGACAAATGACCATCCAAACAGTTGAACAAAACAACATATTATGCGCTGTTATAAACAGCGATGAAAAGGTATTTACAGATGCACAGTCTGCACTCGATGTGCTTATGACTGCAAAGTATAAT
>JAFZDX010000077.1 GCA_017560985.1 Oscillospiraceae bacterium | reverse complement strand
AAAATCATTGCACGGCTGTAAGCACCGATAAGCTGTGGACCGAACTCACCAACCAGACTGGCAAAATATGCACACAGCCCCAATGGCGCATACAGCATAATCAGATCCACCATCTTCATCATAACATTGCTGAAAGCCGTCAGTGCCCTGGACATAATATTGTTTTCTCCCATTGTACCGGCACAATAGCCAAACATAACCGAAAATACTATCAGCGGCAGCATATTACTGCGGGAGAGTAACAGTGAAAAATCTGAAACAGTAACGGCTTTCACCAGCCGGTCTGCCAGGGCAACTGTTTCCCCTGTGCCTGCCCGCAGAGGTATATTTACACCCTGTGCAGGGGGATAAAGTTTTACAGCGATAATTATCACAACTGCCGCCACCAGTCCGGTGGCAAAAAACACAGCCAGCATCCACCCCAATATTTTCCCCAGACGTGTCCTGTTTGTCATATTGCCCACAGCAGATGCTATTGTGGCAAAAACCAGCGGAACAACAGCTGTGAACATAAGGTTCAGAAAAATATCGCCCAAAGGTTTAAGCACAGTTGCCTTTGCGCCAAAAGCAACACCTATCAGACTGCCCACCAATATGGCCGCAATGATTGTAAGTGGAAAACGATAGTTCTTACAAAAGTTATGAAGTTTCATAGATTATCTCCTGAATAAAAGATTTTTATCCACGTCCATATCAAATGCCCTGTACCCCTTTTCGCACAGTCGGGACAGTTCTTTTGTATCAGACAATGGGCAGGTTTTCACATCTTCATAAGCTGGAATTCTATCTGTTTCAATCTCTGTATTTCTGGCAAACAGCCAGTGTGGCACCAGATTGTCAAGGCCACGCAATGCCATCAGCTGAAAGCCGTTATAGAACAGGCTTTCAAAATCTGTTTTCATCTGTGCTGGCACAAAATGCACCAGTATATTTTTGTTTCTTCTGTCTGCCTGCATAAGCCACAGTTTCACAACAGGGGTGTAAAAATCTGTGCCACTGTATTTACCATCCGTCCACAGATAACCGCACAGCAGACAATGGCTCGCTGTTTCACCCAGCAAATCTGCCAGATGCCAGCCTGCCCCTGTGTCTGAAAAACAGCTGCTGTCTGCCGCCAGTATGTAGGTGACAGCCACAGGTATCTGACCGTCAAACACTGCCCAGAAAGCCCCATTCAGGAAAATATCCGGCAGTAACTCCCTGGATACAGGGTTGAAAAACAGATTGTCATAATATTGGCTGTACTTTTCTATCAGCGGCAAATCTTCCACAAACAGCCTGCGCACTGTAAAAGTGTTGTATTCCTTTTCCATAACATCACCTCGCATATATGGTTAGTATATGCAGGAATCCCAAAAGTGTTACAAAACAAAAATGTCACCCACCGCACAGCAATGGATGACATAGATTTTATTATTTACTTTTACTGCATCAGATTATGCTGTTTTACCTGCAGGGCAAAATAGTAGAGAATATCCCCTTTTTCAAACTCTGCCTGGATTTTGTACACATAAATACCTTCTTCCATAGGTGTTTGCCAGGTATACATCTGTTTGAAATCGTTGTTTGCCAGGCCCTGTGTTTCGTACATTGTTACCAGTTCATACGGTGTGGAAAAGTTTACAACAATTACTTCACCAGGTGAACAGTCTGTAACCATAAGTGGCACATCTTCTGCGGAAATATAAGGTGAAAGTGTTGGTGCCAGGCCTGAACCGAACTTCCAGGTGTAACCGGCCCTGGCTACTGCTGGCTGGTTATATCCACCTACTGTAACGTTGATAATAGGCAGGGATTTTTCAGGATTCAGGGAATCCACATAGTTTTTTATAAATATTGTGGCATAGGCCGACAGCACCAGCATAACCAGTGCAAACATATAACGTTTTAGCTTTCTTTTAAACTGCATAAACTACTGACCTGAACTTTCTGTTTCTGTTTTTAAATCGTCGTTGAAGCCTTTTTCTTCCAGTCGATATGAAATATTTTCCGATACAAGGCTGTACAGTACCGCAAATGTAGGCACGCCCACCAGCATACCTGCAATACCAAACAAGCCGTTACCAATAAGGATACCTGCCAGCACCCAAATAGGTGACAGACCAAGGGAGTCGCCCAGAATTTTCGGGCCTAAAATGTTGCCGTCAAACTGCTGTAACAGGAATACAAAAACTGTAAACATAGCCGCAGCCATAGGGCTGACAACCAGCAGGATGAACACACAAGGTATAGCACCGATAAACGGGCCGAAGAATGGTATCATATTTGTAACACCAACTATTACAGCCACCAGTACTGCGTAGTCAGAGTAAATAAACATCATACCAATAAAGCACAGTATACCGATAATTATACTGTCTATAAGTTTACCGATAATAAACCCTGAAAAAATATTGCTGGAACGGTTTGCCAATCTTACCAGTTTATCTGCTCTTTCTCTTGAAAAATATGCATAGGTTGCTTTTTTAAACTGGTTACACAGTCTGTCTTTTCCTGTCAGCATATAAACTGAAATAATAAGAATCATCAGCAGGTCCACTACACCACCGCCCAGGGACAGTGAGAAGTTCAGTACACCAGGCAATGCTGATATAGAAAAGTTTTTGATGTGGGTAACCACTGTTTCCCACAGACCTTCCACCTGGCTGATAAGCTGTTTTGACCAGTGGAATTCATCCAGCAGCACCATCATATCATCATACAGATTTTTCATTACGTCAGGCACTGTTTCAATCAGATAAGAAACTGAAAGACCCAGCTGTGGAATAACCGCCAGTAAAAGTCCGCTGACAGCAATGATAAAAATAACATAGGCCATAAGAATAGCCAAGCCTTTTTTGTGTTTTGATTTTGCAAACACCTTTTTTTCCAGGGCCATAACAGGTCTGTTCAGTATAAAGGCCAGTGCAAAAGCATATATAAACGGTGAAAGTACACCAATGATACTGCCCCAGATTTTTGCAACAAAGTCCAGGTTTGACAATGCCATAAACAATGCAACCGCTGCACAAAGAGCTATGGTATAGCTGGCAGTCTGGGTAGTAAAATATTCTTTAAATTTTTTTGCCATTAAAAGTCCTCTTGAAATATTGCTTCGTAAATTATAGTATACTATATTTTAATACTATTTACAATAAATGATTTCTGTAAAATATATTTTACAATAAAAATTCATTATCATATTTACAACACAACTTTTTTGTAATATAATTTCGATTTGTATAATTTAAGTATATATATAAACTATTCAATTACAATTTATAATCAAAGGAGAAAAATTAAATTATGGACGGTTACCGGTCGACGATATTGGTATTGATTATTCTTATGGTATTATCTGCCACATTTTCCGCCAGCGAAACAGCACTTACCGCCGCAAACAGGGTAAGACTGAAAAACCAGGCTGAAGACGGAGACAGAAATGCCATTGGCGCAATGAAACTTATTGACAGATTTGACAACACTCTTTCTGCACTGTTGATTTCCAACAATGTGGTAAACATTCTTTCATCTGCACTGACCACAGTTGTATTTACAGGATTGTTGGGTGAAAGTGGTGTAGGTGTGGCAACAGCCATATGTACCGTCGTGGTCGTGGTGTTTGGCGAAGTACTGCCAAAAAGTTTTGCCAAAGACAATTCTGAAAAATTAATCAAACTGATACACAAACCGCTGAATATAATTATTATTATTTTAACACCTGCAATTAAAATTCTGGAATTTTTACAGAAAATTCTAAGCAAAGGTGAAGACGAAACGCCATCATACACAGAACAGGAACTTATCAGCATTGTTGATGAAATCGAAGATGAAGGTGTGCTGGAAGAAGACGAGGCCGACCTGGTGCAGAGCGCCATCGAGTTCAATGACATCACTGCCAGCGAAGTGCTGACCCCACGTGTTGATATTTGCGCTATCAGCAAAAATGCAACAAAGGAAGAAATCCTGGAAATGTTTCTGCAATACAATTACAGCCGTATGCCTGTATATGAAGGATCTGTTGACAAAATTATCGGTTTTATCAATCAGAAAGATTTTTTTGCTGCAGTTATCAAGGGTGTACAGTCACCGCTGGAAAGCCTTATCAAGCCTTGTCTGTATGTGCCACCTAAACAGAAAATTATCGATGTAATGCACCTGCTTCAAAAAGACAAAGTCCATATGGCAGTGGTTACAGATGAATACGGCGGTACACGGGGCATTGTAACACTGGAAGATATTCTGGAACAGCTGGTGGGCGACATCTGGGATGAACATGACGAAGAAACCCAGCAGATTTTCAAAGTAGATGAGCACAGTTACGAAGTTATGGGCGAAACCACTATGGACGATGTGTACGAAGAAATTCTGAACACAAGAAACAAACACATTGACGGATACCAGACACTGTCTGGCTATCTGATGGAAAAACTGGAAAGAATCCCTGTTCAGGGTGACAGCTACAGCGACGAATTTTTAAAATACACAGTTACCATAATTGACGAAAACAGAATTAAAAAAGTTAACATCCGAATTCACCAGCCGGAAGATTTTGAAATTTAATATAAAACAACACCGCAGACAGTGTCTGCGGTATTTTTTATCTGTTTTGATTTTCAAATGTCAACAGCCAGTCTTTATTGGCAGGGCCACCTGCTGAATAATTGCCCAGGCTGCCGTCTGATTTCAGCACCCTGTGGCAAGGTATGGCAAGTATAATAGGATTTGTGCGCATGGCACTGCCCACAGCACGGACAGCCTGTGGGTTGCCTGTGGCAACAGCCAGGTCTTTATAAGTAACTGTTTCAGCATACGGTACTTTCATCAGCTGTTCCAGCACTTTTCTGCGGTATGGGCTGACTTTTGGGTTCAGTGGCAATGTGAATTCTTTCAATTCTCCCAAAAAGTAACTGGTAATCTGATTTATGGCATCTTTCAACAGGTCTGTCTGTGGCTCAATTTCTGCTGAATATTCACCTGCATATTTTATTTCTGTTATAAAATCTTCTTCCTGGGTAATATGTAAAGCACCGATAGGTGTATTGATAACTGCAAAATCCATAATCTTTCCCCTTTCCGATAAAAACATTATACAACAGCAAAAAATTGTTGTAAACTGTATTGACAATTATATCGGAAGTCGATATAATATATATCGTAGACCGATATATCGGTAAACTATATAACTATGAGGTGATAAAATGGCAGATAAAAATCAGAACACCCCACTGACAGAAGCAGTTTACTATATACTGTTGTCTGTTATGACCCCACTGCATGGCTATGGGATAATACAGAAAGTAAAGGATATGTCCGGTGGCAGGCTGGTGCTGGCAGCAGGTACACTGTATGGTGCAATAAACAATCTGCTGGCCAAAGGATGGATAGCGACCGCAGGAGAAGATGAAAGAAAAAAGGAATATATAATCACTGAAAGCGGCAGAACTGTACTTGAAAAAGAACTGGCACGCCTGGAAGAACTGGTGAAAAATGGACAGGATATAATGAGAGGTTGATAATATGAGAAAAATTGAATGGCATTTCTGGACAATAGGTCAGTACAGAGAAGAAGAAAAATGGCTGAATAAAAAAGCACAGGAAGGTTTGGCATTGGTGAGCGCTTTTGCAGTGCGATACGAATTTGAACCTTGTACTCCAGGGGAGTACACATATAAAATAGTTTTTACCGACCATATGCCAGGTACAGAAGGCAGAAAAGACTTTGAAGAATTCCTTTCCGAAAATGGAATTGAAGAAGTAGGCAGATTCCATAGATGGGCATATTACAGAAAGAAAAATGATGGCACACCTTTTGAAATGTTTAACACCACCAGTGAAGAACTGGCACACGCCAACAAAATAAAAAATCTGGCATCTGTACTGGTGACTATAATGGCAATTACATTTGTGGCAGAACTCTTTGCTTTTCTGCACAGTCCACTGGCACTGTCTCCTGTGATTATTTTCGTAACAGCTGTTCTGGTCTTCACATCAAAAGTTTACAAAGACTGCAAACTACTGGTAAAACAGCTGGAACAGGAAAGCCGGTTATTTGAATAATCCAGAAAAAACAACATCAAAAAGCATATAAAATCAGCATCATCATAACAAAACAGGCAATTTTAAGTTCCACAGCTTTTGTAAAACATTGTTTTATTTGATGTTGATTTTCCCAGTAAAATAAAGGAAAAGCAGGGTTTTCACCCTGCTTTTATTTTGTATAACAATGTTTTATTACATTAAATTTCTGTTGTTTTGCAGTTTGCTCTCAGCTGGTCCTGCATATCGTCCAGATGTTCTTTTGTCCACAGTGCCATTGCGCCGCCTGTGTGGAGGAACAGAGCGCTTTCGCCTTCTTTAATCCAGTCGCCTTCTTTT
>JAFZDX010000076.1 GCA_017560985.1 Oscillospiraceae bacterium | reverse complement strand
GAACCGTTGGAAGAAAGAACTTCAGAAACAACACGGATTACATATGGGAATTCTTCCTGTGATGGGAGAACTGGAACCAGAGCTCTTTCAGCCAGAGCACCGTGACCGATTTCACGTCTGCCTGGGCTTCTTGGAGCGCGTGCTTCACCAACAGAGTATGGTGGGAAGTTGTACTGGTGCATATATTTCTTTTCATATACGTCCTGAAGACCATCAATTAGCTGACCGTCTTTCATTGTGCCCAGTGTAGCAACAGAGAGAACCTGTGTCTGGCCACGAGTGAACATACCTGAACCGTGAACTCTTGGCAGCAGACCTACTTCAGCAGACAGTGGACGGATTTCGTTGATGCCACGGCCATCAACACGTTTGCCTTCGTCCAGCAGCCAGCGACGAACAACGAATTTCTGCAGTTTGTACATACATTCGTCAATCATACCTGTCTGTTCTGGGTACATTTCATCGAATTTTTCATGAACTTCTGTGTAGATTGGGTTCAGTCTTGCTTCGCGAACGTTTTTGTCATCTGTATCAAGTGCAAATTTCACTTTATCCAGTGCAAATTCTTTGATAGCTTCGAACATATCGTGGTCAACTTCGATATGCTGGAATTCATATTTTGGTTTGCCCATTTCAGCTACCATCATATCAACAAAGTCGATGAATTTTTTGATTTCTTCGTGACCTGTTCTGATAGCGTTCAGCATTGTTGTTTCGTCAACTTCGTGAGCGCCAGCTTCGATCATAACAACTTTTTCACGGCTGCAAACCAGAGTAAGATCCAGTTTGTTTGTTTCTTTCTGTTTTGCGTTTGGCATCAGAACGATTTCGCCGTCTACCAGACCTACAGAAATACCGCCGATTGGGCCGTTGAATGGAACGTCGGAGATGCAAGTTGCGATGATAGCACCCAGCATACCTACGATTTCTGGGTCGCAGTCTGGTTCAACTGACATAACTGTCATAACGATGGAAACATCGTTTCTCATATCTTTTGGGAACAGTGGACGCATTGGTCTGTCAACAACACGGCTGGACAGAACTGCGCTTTCACCTGGGCGGCCTTCTCTTCTCAGGAAAGAACCTGGGATTCTGCCAACAGAGTAGATTTTTTCTTCAAAGTCTACTGAGAGTGGGAAGAAATCGATGCCGTCTCTTGGTGATGGGCTCATAGTAACGTTGGCAAGAACAACTGTTTCGCCGTATCTTACCAGACAGGAGCCGTTAGAAAGTGCACACATTTTGCCTGTTTCAACGATAAGTTTTCTGCCGGCAAACATGGTTTCAAATACTCTAAAACTCATTTTTTGTCTCCTTTTAAAATTTATTTTCAGGTGGCAAGAGAGTTTATATTTTCAGCAATTAGTTCAGTATTTATCAATGTGATAAACACTCAACTTACTGCTAAATATAATATCCTCCCTTGCCGTAACCGCTTAAAATATAGACTTAAAGGCAGATGTTGCCATCTGCCTTATTGGACTATGTGAATTATTTACGCAGACCCAGTTTTGCAACGATTGCACGGTATCTTTCGATATCTGTTTTCTGGAGGTATGCCAGAAGGTTACGACGACGACCTACCATTTTGAAGAGGCCACGACGTGAGTGATGGTCCTGTTTGTTTGTTTTCAGGTGTTCTGTCAGATGGTTGATTCTTGCTGTGAGCAGAGCGATCTGTACTTCTGGAGAACCTGTGTCACCTTCGTGCATTGCGTATGTTGCGATAATTTCCTGTTTGTTCATAATTGTTTCACCTTTCTTAATATATATTTGCCTGTGACTCAGTATAGGGTATGGTGAGTGCTGCATCGCAGCTGTGCCCCTGTACCGATTCATAGGTCACCATAGAATTATATCATTAAACCACTTTTTTGTAAAGGGTTTATATCTGTTATTATTACTGAATTTATTGGTTTTTATTATGGTAAAATAGTTGCTTTATACCAAAAACTGCCATATAGATGTTGCGTACAGTATTCAATCAAAAATATTTTTGAATGCCGAACCATACTTGCTGTTTTCACCAGCATTTATACCATTGCCAACGAGATAATCCGTTATCCAGTCAGGTACAAAATCATCGTATTTTATTTCGATTATTGTTTTATCTGTCGTCAATCCAGTCATAGGAATTTCCTGGAATAATGATTCATAATTGACACTATATCTTATGTTTTCATCAAATGTAACACGAAAATTTCCGGCAGGATTTGTAAATGGATATCTTGTATACGAAACCACCATAAGCGGGCGATATACTTTTGTTATAAGTTGATGATATATGTACATCCGGTTGGCAGAACCAATTTCCAGTATACAGTTATAGTTACCATTTACGACCATTTCAGCCTGTCGCCTGGTGAGAGAAACACTATACTTTGTAGCAACATCTCCATTTTTGCTTTTTATTTCCAGTTTATACACATCATTTCCAGCATAGCTGCGCAAGCGCACCTTTTGTCTGAATTGGACACCAAGTTCTTTGTCTGTATAATCACTGTTATATGGTGTTTCAAAATAAAGGGATTTTACCACATAGTAACCTGTAATAGCAGCATTACTGTCAATTTGTAAAAGAGGGGCAATATTTTGTCTTATAGACCATGCCTTGTCAGGGTCGGTTTCATATTTGACTTCATGTCTGTACACCGACTCACTCATACATACTTCTGTCAATGTTGGTGATTTCAGATATATGCTCATCTAACCACTTTCCCCTTTCGACCAAAAACTCTTTTACATACTGGCGTTCTTCCCGCGAAGATTTAACCCCGCTATCATAAATAGCAAATATTTTAGAAGTAAATGCATCAGGATAGGTTAAATCATTACGGACACCGGCATCGCATAGCGACAGTTCCAAATCATCCAGCATATTTACAATATTCTCTTCACTTAAAATATCCTGCCTGAGAATATTCCATTGTTCCAACATAATATGTTGGAAATTCTGGTGCTGTAAAAAAGCATAAGGATATGGCCAATAGTTCAACACCCAGAAATTTTCAGGGGTAGGTTCATCAGTGTATGGATTCATATTGCCCGTGCCCAAGTCATAGTCCCATTGAACAACTTTGATTTTTCCACCAACATCCCTGTAGAAAAAAGTAGAGGCGCTATAAGCTTCATGGTTTTTTAAGAACTCCGAAACAAGCATATTTCTTGCAATTTGTTCTAAATCGAAATATTTTGCCAATTCTTCATCAGTACCATTATACAATGCTTCTTCTGCCATTTCTATTTCTTTCTGTATAAACACTGCCTGTTCTTCAGTAATATTTTTCAGTTTTGGATACACAACACTGTACTCATTGCCAAACTTGTTCTTTTCGAGACGTTTAACGTTGTCATGTTCAGGAGAATACCAATCCAGTTTATAGATGTAGCCACCACTATCTTCAAAATACTTGTCAGAGTTATCTGTCATTTTGAAATCTCTTATATTTATACGGTTGGTACCTTTTTTTAATTTTTCGGTTACCATATATATACCAACATAATCTTTATATGACAAATCTGTATCAGGACTGTCAATAAACACTTCTACAAACTGGCTTTCTGGCGCCCAGTCAAGTGCAAGTCGTTGCAACTCATACCCAAGATAGTTCCTTATAAGAGACCTGTCTATGTAAGGTGCATACAGTACAAAGTCACTTTCTGCTTTAAAATCAAGAAAAGGCATATTAAGACTTGAACCATCAGAATTGCTGAATTCCAAGTTAAAAGATTTTTTTTGCCGGTGTTTCGCAGAAGAAACGCCTCTCAAACTCAATGTAACATCTTTATACACATGTGATGGAATATCATCTATTTGATTCGATGCTCTATTGAATACATATATATCTGCTTTCACTTCAGGTCTATGATTAATAGTGTGATCCGTAATTGTTGCTATATCATCACATTTTATGTATATTACAGGCAGACTGAAATTTGTATTCAATAAATCCTCGGATATTGGTTGATCTGTAATCGACATTTCCAGCTGAGCATTTTTATATCCGATATCATAATTCAGAAAATCAGGAATCAAAATCGCAGATGCAGATAATAAAATTAAACAGACTAGCAACAAAATTCCTTTTTTCTTATCCATTAGATGTTTACTCCACTAACAATATTTATTCCCTCAATACCATCTACATTGCATAAATTATTTAACACTGGATCGCTGTTTCTTGAATTGAGTTCGTATATAAATTCCTGATAACCATTATTAAGTGATTTTGATTTACATATAAAACTGATTTTATTGTTTTTCAGCACATCTTCTACTGTAAATATGTCTATTGCCTTACCTCGAATTATAAGTATTTCTTTTCTCTGTGTTTTGAATATCACACTGAAAACAACTATAAAAATCGCGATAAGCAAGCTGGATATAACAGAAAGAACATGATTTCCAGTACCAGAAGAAATACCTATGGCTACAGACCAGAATATATATGCTGTATCAACCGGATCCTTGATAGCACTTCTGAAACGAATGATAGACAAAGCACCTACCATACCAAGAGAAAGCACAAGGTTACTTTCTATGATCATCATGATTACGCCTGTTACAATAGCAGTAAGCATAATCACTATCGCAAAGTTTGAATAGTAATTAACTCTTTTTGTAGTATTTTTATATACTATAAAGACAAAAATCGAAAGAAGGAATATTACAAAAAGATTCAGTATCATATTTCCCACTGAATATCCGCTTACGTTATTTGTAAGGTAAGCAAAAATATCATTTTTGTTCATAATGAGCTCCAATCAATAATTTAACAAAAATATTAATAAAATCACACTATTTCCTTTTCTTCAAGATATTCTTTTGCTTTCACAGCACTGGAGTAAATCATATCTCCAAGTTGCTGGAGAGAATCAAATTTTCTTGCTTCAAAGAGGAAAGAGTGAAAGTCCACCTGCACATTCTGGTTATAGAGGTCACCTTCAAAGCCCAGAATGAAGGTTTCGCAGGTATAGCCTGTACCATTTACAGTAGGGCGGTTGGTCAGGCCTGTGGCAGATGGGTATTTTTTACCATCCACAGTTGTGCAAGTGATATAAACACCAGGTTTAGGACTGCACATTGTGGCTGGGTAAAGCTGATTTATTGTAGGTGTGCCAATAGTACGGCCAATTTTCTTGCCGTGTACAACTTCAAAATTAACACCATATGGTCTGCCCAGCATTCGGGAAGCTTTTTCCATATCTCCCTGGGCCAGTGCATCCCTGATGGCTGTACTGCTGACAATTTCACCATCAAGACAGACAGTTTCTGCCTGTGTAAAAACTATATCATATTTTTCGCACAGTTCTTTCAGCACCCGTACATTGCCCCGTCTGTTTTTGCCAAAGAAAAAGTTTTCTCCACAGAAAACAGCTTTTGCACCCATAGAATCAATAAGGATATTTTTTACAAATTCTTCAGGTGTAAGGGATGAAAACCGGAGAAAATCAGGTGAATAGTACAAATCTATCCCCATACTTCTCATTAGATCCAGCTTTGCACCTTTTGTAAGTATATCCTTGCCTTTGTGTCCCAGTGGCACAGACTTTGTAAAGGTAAAAACTGCTTTTTCAAGATTATTTTTGGCGGCATAATCACACATCTGGTTTATCAGTGACTGATGTGCTATATGTACACCATCGAAATATCCCAGGGCAACAGCAGTTTTTTCTGTATTGCGCCAGGAAATGTTATAAACTTCAAGCATCAGATAATTTCCTTTTCCTTTTCAACAAAAAGTTTCACAACACTCATTTTCTTTTCGGTGACATTTGCAATGGCATAGAATTTATCTTTGTAATAAACCCTGTAATCGCCATCCTCTTTTGCTATACGGCTTCTTGCACCGTTGAGAAGTCGTTTTGCCAGTTCAGCTGACAGGTCAATACGTTCCAGATGCATAAACACTGTATCAGTATTTACTATCAGGCTGTCGATCGTACCATCTTCCCTGGCCTGCTGCAACTGCTGCAGTGTTACACAGTCAGCCAGTGTATAACCACAGGCCATTGTGCGTGAAAGTGATGTAAGCACTGCACCACAGCCCAGGTTTTCACCCATATCCTCTACAAGAGTACGTATATATGTGCCTTCACTGCAGAGAACGCGGATTTTGTATTCATTTTCTGAAAGTGTTTCATCTTCCAGCATTTCCAGCTGTTTTATAATAGCCTTGCGTGGTTTTCTTTC
>JAFZDX010000075.1 GCA_017560985.1 Oscillospiraceae bacterium | reverse complement strand
CAGCCAAGGAAAAAGGCATAGACAGAATACAGCTGAATGTAAATGCCCTGAACAGTGGCGCAATATCGTTGTATAAAAAACAAGGATTTGTGCCGGAAATGATAAGAATGGAGTATATACTGGATAAGGAGGGGTAATATGGAAAAAGTGAAAAAAGCAATAGTTTATATATGGATATTTGGTCTTCTGATAGCTATGTATTCAGCAGAAGCATGGTCATACACTTATCTGCGGCAACACGGCAGTGAACACCCAAAAGAGAATATGATTTTCGGTATATTGATTTTGGCCTTTCTAATTCCTCTTGCCATTATTCTGATTGTAAATAAGATTAAAAACAAAGACAAGCCAAAACAAAAAGTAGAATTTACCTGGTCAGGATTGGCCATTACTTTTATAATCTGCGGTGGACATGATTTTCTGCAAAACCGTGCTATGAAAATAGTAAACGCCACCCGTGCTGCGCCAACTGCAGTTAATATTGAAAATGCGAAAACCGACATTATTACTCTTTATGCAGTGTATTTTATAGCACTTACAGTTTTTTGCATTGTTGCAGATTTTTTTGAAAAGAAATATAAACAGAATAAAATTAATACAGAAGAAACAGCAGGGTAACCTGCTGTTTTGTTTTCAGGGATAATATGGGCATCGTCAATCGTAGGGGACGATGCCTACGTCGTCCTTTAAAAACAGTAGGGCATAAAAGCCCTCCATCTAAATCGGGAAGCTGATAGCTTCCCCTACGCGGACAGTAAAAAACAACAGTCCATTCTGTTGTCATTCTGAAGAAGCATACGCGACTGAAGAATCTTCGCCCTGGAATAATCGTTAAATTATCATTTATACGTTTCTGTTGCATCAAAGATCCTTCGGCTCGTTTCACTCGCTCAGGATGACAATACTCTGATTCCGCCATAAATTCCGTAAGGCGGGCATGGAAGCCCTCCCCTACATTTTACTGCACACAAAAAGCCACCCGATTGGGTGGCTTTAATTATTGGAGTATTAAATTAAAATTCGATTTTCTTGTTGATGTATTCAACCAGGTCTTCGATTTTAATTCTTTCCTGCTGCATTGTGTCACGGTCACGAACTGTTACACAGCCGTCTTCTTTTGATTCGAAGTCGTATGTGATACACAGAGGTGTACCGATTTCGTCCTGGCGGCGGTAACGTTTACCGATAGAGCCAGCTTCGTCAAAGTCAACCATAAAGTATTTCTGCAGAGACTGGAACACTTCTGTTGCTTCGTCAGACAGTTTTTTGCTCAGTGGCAGAACGCAAGCTTTGTATGGAGCAAGTGCTGGGTGCAGGCGGAGAACAACACGTGTATCGTTCTTTTCTGCATCAACAACTTCTTCGTCATAAGCTTCGCAAAGGAATGCCAGAGCAACACGGTCAGCACCAAGGGATGGTTCAACAACGTGTGGAATGTATTTTTCGTTTGTTTCTGGGTCGAAGTATTCGATTGGTTTGCCACAGTGTTCGGAATGCTGTGTCAGGTCGAATGCACCGCGGTCAGCGATGCCCCACAGTTCGCCCCAGCCAAATGGGAACATAAATTCGATGTCTGTTGTAGCTGTTGAGTAGTGTGAAAGTTCTTCTGGTGAATGGTCACGCAGACGCAGGTTTTCTTCGTGCATACCAAGGGAAAGCAGCCAGTTGTAGCAGTATGCTCTCCAGTACTGGAACCACTGCATATTTGTACCTGGTTTGATGAAGAATTCAAGTTCCATCTGTTCAAATTCTCTTGTACGGAATGTGAAGTTACCAGGAGTGATTTCGTTACGGAAAGATTTACCAACCTGTGCAACACCAAAAGGCAGTTTTCTTCTTGTAGTTCTCTGGATGTTTGAGAAGTTTACAAAGATACCCTGTGCTGTTTCAGGACGCAGGTAAATTTCGTTTTTGGCATCTTCAGTTACACCCTGGAATGTTTTGAACATCAGGTTGAATTTTCTGATTTCTGTAAAGTTTGTGCCGCCGCATTCTGGGCAAACAATACCCTGTTCTTTGATGAATTCAGACATTTTTTCGTTGGACCAGCCAGCGCATTCAAAGCCTGCTTCTTCGATCAGTTTATCAGCACGGTGACGTGTTTTACAGTCTTTACAGTCCATAAGTGGGTCAGAGAAACCGCCTACGTGACCAGATGCAACCCAAGTCTGTGGGTTCATCAGGATAGCAGCATCAAGACCTACGTTGTATGGGCTTTCCTGAATGAATTTTTTTCTCCATGCAGCTTTTACGTTGTTTTTGAATTCAACACCAAGTGGGCCGTAGTCCCAAGTGTTTGCCAGACCGCCGTAGATTTCAGAGCCTGCGTATACAAAACCTCTGTTTTTACAAAGGTTAACAACTTTTTCCATGGTTTTTTCTGTGTTTAACATGATTTTCCTCCAATATATGTATTTACCACCACTGGCTGTGGCAGCATAGTGGGTTGCAGTGCAACCCGGGTTAAATCATCATTATTTAATAATATACTTTATTGTATTATAAGTCAAGAATAAAAGCCTTTTTTCCTTTATATATTTAAATTTATTGCCAGTTTCTGTTGCAGTTTACAAGCTCTTTTTCCTTAAAAGCCTGCAAAAGGTCAACATCCAGTGTACGACAAAGGGCCAGCAGCATCATAAGCACGTCCCCTATTTCGCCATTTAAGTTTTTGGTATTTTCTTTGGCTGTGTCATTTTTGATGTTGGTGCTGGATTTGCGCACTTCCTTTGCCAGTTCACCCAGTTCTTCTGTCAGCAGCAACAGGCAGTCCTGTGGAGTTTCGTCGGCAAAACCGCGCACATTTACCATTTCGTCCACATAAGTCTGCAGCTGTTTCAAAGATGTATTTTCGTCCATATTTTCTATAAGATTTTTAAGATAGGAATTGTCTTTCATAATATCACCCACATTTTAAATTTGATTTGAGTATATCATAAATTGTGAAATTTTAGCAAATATTTGAAAGATTTGTGGATTTATTGAATTAATTGTGATATTATCATTTTATCGCTTAAAGGGAGGGTGCTATGAGTAAGTTTAAAGATGCAACAGAATCTGTAAACAGCAAAATAGGTGCAATGTTTATTGCAATGAAGCGCAGTGACACACCACTGTATGCAAAACTGGCCTGTGGGCTGTGTGTATATTATGTGCTGTCGCCACTGGACATAGTGCCGGACTTTATACCAGTGCTGGGTGCAGTGGACGATGTGATAGTATTTCCGTTTCTGATGTGGCTGGCAGTAAAACTGATGCCCGAAGATATAATGGCAGAGTGTACAGCACAGGCACAGGCTGACTGGCAGGGTGAAAACAAAAAAAGATATATGCTGCCTGTACTGGCTGTATGGGGGCTGATTCTGCTGTGGATATGGAATTTTATCAATAAATACTATTTTGCTATATAGGAAAACCGTGGAGAAAACTCCACGGTTTTTGTTTTAAATACCGGCAACAGTGTTTCTGCTATGTTTTGAATATCTGTGCAGAGTAAGTGAAATCATCATACCCACAAGACAGCATACCACCAGCCCTGTAAATATGATTTTATAAGCAATAATCGGCCGGAATTTTTCCATAGCCATACCGCACAGTGTATAACCGAATATATCCGGAAGATAACCGATAATACTGATAATACCGCTGGCTGTACCGATAAGCTGCGGTGGAATATTTACCTGTGACATAGTTGCAAACTGTACAGAGCGCAATGCACCATTGAGAATACGGAAAACAACTGCAACCAAAACACACAGCCACACTGTTTCACTGCCCCAGGGAATAAACAGAAATGCCACTGTAATCAGTGCAGTTACACCCAGCACACAGGCAATGAATTTTGAAGGAGAGCCCATAGCATCGCTGATTTTACCGCCGGAAAGTGAACCGATATTGGCAAAGCCATTGGCCGCCACAATAGTAATAAAGGCAACAGTGGAGGCAGACAGACCACCTATCCCTGTGAGAAAAGGAGTAAAGCGTCCAAAAATAATGGCGGCAAACTGGGTAAAGAATATTGTCATACCAATAAGCCACACACCTTTCAGTCGAATAACTGCACCTATGCCTTTTACAAGACCGTAAAGCTGTGGTTTGCCCTCTGGAGGCAGGCTGGGCATAAATATGGCAACCAATACACCAATTAAGATGTGCATAACTGAATACAGTACCAGCAGTATAACAAAATTTTCACCTGTAAGGCGGAAAACTGCCAGGGCCGCCATAGAAAACACGAATGTGATAATACAGCAAATAGTTTCCTTAAATCCAAAAACCTGTCCCTGATGCGCATCGTCTGCCAGGTTTTTTACAGCCTTTATCATAGCAGACCAGAATGTCAGTGTAGTTGAAACTGACCAGAACACATTGATTGCCAGCATAACAGGATAAGATGGTAAAGTCGCACTGTATAATCCTGAAACGCCTGTGGCTATCATTGAAAAAACAAACAGTTTTTTGGTGTCAAAGGCATCTGCCGCAACACCGCCAAAAAAGTTGGAAAATATATTGAATATACCGTATGCACTGACAAGATTGCCCATCTGCACGTGGGTAAAGCCATATGCCGCCTGCATACTGTCATAATATGTACTTTGAATATATGGCAAAGTATAAATAAGGGAGTTTGCCATACAGATTATAAACAGAACCGATAATTTCTTTTTATCCATAAAATCTCCGGAGAAACAAATATTTCAGTATAGGAAATAATAATACTTTTTCCTGTTTGTTTCAATATAAAAACAGATTTTCTGTAAAATAGCCAATTACGTTTTTATCTGCAGTTTGATTTTTATAAAAAACCACCCCCACTGTTGTGGGAGTGATTTAAATTATCTGTTATTGTGATGTGTATCCTGCTATGCCAGAAAATATATTAGCACCTTTCACAATGGTAAAAATTGTTTCCTTGGCATTATCTATTATACCAAAGCCTCTGTCAGGCATAGACTGGAAATCAGTTTTACCTTCATCGCCAAAGTTTACTGGCATATTTTCACTGTCAGGAGTTGGCATTGCCTGTGATATGTCGCCCTGTGGTTTTTCTTTATTAAAATATATAGCAGGCATTTTTTCCTCTCCCTGTGGCGGTGTACCGCGGTCCGGAATAGGTCTGTCAGGCTGATTCCAGCTTGGTGGCATTTCACCATTCTGTGGCATCTGGCCGCCAAAACCGCCCATCTGCGGACGTCCACCCATCATACCACCGCCTGTGGTGCCACTGTGTGTCAGCTGTACCCGGCCTACAAGATTTGAAATATCTGTAAATACACCTGCTTCACCGCCACCTGTATAACCATCTGCAAAATACAGTTCATAATCACCCTCTGTCAGTTGTGGTGAAGAATAAACCATTACACTGCCTTTTGCTGTACCTCTTAAAAGAGTAAGTGAGTTATCAGACAGTGATTTGAGAATTACTGATTTGTCATAAATAGGCTGTGCAAAATTGAACACTGCAAAATTCTGTGTGCTGTCCTTTGATATTTCATCATACATATTGCCTGT
>JAFZDX010000074.1 GCA_017560985.1 Oscillospiraceae bacterium | reverse complement strand
GGCCTGCAAGACGAGTACAGTGGATACGTGACTGCTGGCCTGCACCGATACCGATAGCCTGGCCATCTTTTACATAACATACAGAGTTGGACTGTGTGTATTTAAGTGTAATCATAGCGATTGCCAGGTCGATTTTAGCGCTTTCTGGCAGGTCTTTTGTTTCTGTTACAATATTTTCAAAGGAGTTTTTGTCGATAACCAGTTCGTTTCTGCCCTGTTCAAATGTAACACCGAAAACATCTTTTGTTTCGATTGGTGCTGGAACATAGTTTTCGTCAATCTGGATTACGTTGTAACCGCCCTTTTTCTTTTTCTTGAGAATTTCCAGAGCTTCGTCTGTGTAGCCAGGAGCGATAACACCATCGGAAACTTCTCTGGCAATCATTTTTGCTGTTGGTGCATCACAGATGTTTGAAAGTGAGATAAAGTCGCCGAAAGAAGACATTCTGTCTGCGCCGCGGGCTCTTGCATATGCACAGGCCAGTGGGGAGTATTCCATACCTTCAACAAAGTAGATTTTCTGTTCAACTTCTGACAGTGGCAGACCTACTGCTGCGCCTGCAGGTGAAACGTGTTTGAAAGATGTGGCAGCAGGCAGGCCTGTTGCTCTTTTCAGTTCTTTAACCAGCTGCCAGCCGTTGAAGGCATCCAGCAGGTTGATATAGCCTGGGCGACCGTTGAGAACTGTGATTGGCAGCTGACCTTCTTTCATAAACACACGGGAAGGTTTCTGGTTAGGGTTACAGCCATATTTAAGTTCCATTTCTTTCATTGCGGTATCCTCCTTAAACATTTTTGTTTACGATTCTTGTCTGAACTGTTCTGTCAGCAAGGGAAATATATCTTACGAAAAGGCTTACTTTGTTGTCTGGGTTCAGGGCGTTCCACACTGTTTCTGTAAATGTGTCGATGTCGCCGCCGATTTCAAACACTTTTGGTTCACCTTCAAATGATGGGATTGGAGTGCCGTTTTCTTTGTATGTGTGAATCAGTCTGCCCTGACCTGTGATAGGTGCGGAGTATTCAAAGAAGTTTCTAACACACTGTGCATCGCTGCCGTTGTCGCTTTTCAGAATAGACATTTTGAATGTGTTGTCTGGGTAAACGATACCGGAGATACGAGGTGTCCAGTTTGGACCGTCTGGTTCAAATTCTCTTGTACGCAGTGCATCTTCAAAGGATTTGCCCATCATCATATGCTGCCAGATAGTATCTGTCTGGTCGCCGTTTGTAACGATTGTTGTGTTGCCAAGAACACGAACAGGTGCATAGATGATAAGTGAAGGGTCGGACAGTTTGCTTTCATCAAAAGCTTTTGTGCGGATGCCGCCTTCGCTTTCAAAGAAGATTCTGTTGCGGCTGTTTTCGCTGCGGCCCATGATAAAGTATGCGATAACCATATCAGTTTCTGTTTTGCCGATAAGGATACCACGGCCAGGGTAAGAGTTGTTTTCAAGATAAGTTTTAAGACTTGTCATTTTGGTGTCTCTCTTTCTGTTAGATATGGCCAATGTGGGCATCGGCCACTACATTTTTATATGCGGGACGTCGAGGACGCCGTCCCCTACGTTTTTTGTTGCGGGATGTCCGGGAGGCCATCCCCTACGGATTGCGTGGCAGGACAGCCACCACAAATTTTATATTAAATTCTGTTGTTTGCTATATCATCAATAGCCTGTGGCAGGATAATCCATTCTGCCTGCTGCATAATGCGTTTCTGCAGTGTTTCAGGTGTGTCACCAGGCTGTACTTCAACAGCTTTCTGTGCGATGATTTTACCGCCGTCCACTTCTTCATTTACAAAATGAACCGTAGCGCCGGAAACTTTTACACCTTTTGCAAGGGCTGCTTCGTGAACGTGGAGGCCATACATACCTTCGCCACAGAATGATGGGATAAGGGATGGATGTACATTGATGATTTTATTTTCAAAATGTTTTGTGAAATCTTCTGAAAGTATAGCCATAAAACCAGCCAGTACAATCAGTTGTGCGTCGCAGTCTTCGATTTCTGCAATCAGAGCCTTTTCCCAGTCTGCTTTGCTGTCAAAGTCCTTTCTGCGCAGTGTAACACCTGTTACATTGTGGTTTTTTGCTCTTTCCAAGGCATATGCACCTGCAACGTTGGAAATAACTTTTTCCACTTTTGCATTTGTAATCTTGCCGCTGTCAACAGCATCAAGAATTGCCTGCAGGTTTGTGCCACCACCGGAAACCAGAACTGCAACTTTTAACATAATTCCACACCCTTTTCGCCGTCTTCGATTTTGCCTACAACATAAGCATCTTCGCCTGCAGCTTTCAGCACTTCAAGAGCAGTTTCCACTTCGTCTGGTGAAACGATAATCATCATACCAACACCCATATTGAATGTGGAGTACATATCTTCAACTGGAATGTTGCCTGTAGCAGAAATCAGGTCAAAAATTGGCAGCACACGAACATCAGCCTTGTTGATAACAGCTTTTTTGCCTTCTGGCAGTGCGCGTGGTACGTTTTCGTAGAATCCGCCACCTGTGATGTGGGCGATGGATTTTACATTAACTTTTTCAAGCAGTGAAAGAACAGGTTTAACATAGATTCTTGTAGGTGTCAGCAGTGTTTCCCCAAGAGTAGCACCCAGACTTTCCACATATTCGCCCAGGTTGGAGTTGCCTTCACCGATAGAGAACACTTTTCTTACCAGTGAGAAACCGTTGGAATGAACACCGGATGATGGCAGGGCGATGATAACGTCACCTGCTTTTACATTTTCGTTGTCCAGAATTTTTTCTTTGTCAACGATACCTACTGCAAAGCCTGCCAGGTCGTATTCGTCAACAGGCATAAGACCAGGG
>JAFZDX010000073.1 GCA_017560985.1 Oscillospiraceae bacterium | reverse complement strand
ATTTTTATTGGTTATAAAAAAGGCGAGTGTCCCTCGCCTTTTTAACCACGATATAAAGCATTTTAATCTGAGTATTATGCAGTAAGAAATTACTGCATTTTACTGAGATTAAAATTTCTCAGTTTTCAAGAAATATAACATAAATAAGGAGGAACACTCTATGCAAGAATATCGCCTTGAGATGCGCGGTGTATGTAAGTCCTTCCCTGGTGTAAAAGCCCTGGACCATGCACAGCTGCGCCTGCGTCCGGGTACTGTACATGCACTGATGGGTGAAAACGGTGCTGGTAAATCCACACTGATGAAATGTATGTTTGGTATTTACGAAATGGACGAAGGTGAAGTAATATTTGAAGGTAAACCTGTAAAACTGTCTGGTCCACTGGAAGCCCTGGAAATGGGTATTGCAATGGTTCACCAGGAACTGCAGCCTATCCCAGCTCGTACAGTTGGCGAAAATATTTTCCTTGGCCGTTACCCAATGAAAAAACTGTTTGGTATCATTCCAATGGTTGACCATGAAAAAATGTATGCTGACACAGCTGCACTGCTGAAAAAAGTGCGTATGGAATTCGACCCTAAACAGCCACTTGGTGAACTGTCCGTTTCACAGATGCAGTCAGTTGAAATCGCAAAAGCAGTTTCTGCCAACTGTAAAGTGCTTATTCTGGACGAACCTACATCTTCACTTACACAGAACGAAGTTGAAGCTCTGTTCAGAATCATTGAAGACCTTAAAGCAGAAGGTGTTTCCATCGTTTACATCTCACATAAAATGGATGAAATCCTCCGTATCTCTGACGAAGTTACAATCATGCGTGACGGTCAGTATGTAGGTACATGGGATGCAAAAGAACTGACAACAGACCTTATTATCACAAGAATGGTAGGCCGTGAACTTGCTAACCTGTTCCCACACAGAGAAAATGTTCCTGGTGAAGTAGTCTTTGAAGTTGAAGATTTCACATCCATTAACCCACGTTCTTTCCGCAATGTAAACTTCAACGTTCGCAAAGGTGAAATCCTGGGTGTTGCCGGTCTGGTTGGCGCACAGCGAACAGAACTGATGGAAGGCCTTTTCGGTATCCGTTCACATTCCAAAGGTACTATCAAATATCAGGGTAAGGAAATGAAAATCGCCCGCCCTAAAGATGCTATTGACAACGGTATCGCAATGCTGACAGAAGACCGCCGTGCTACAGGTATCATGGGTGTTCTCTCAATTGCTGACAACATCTCAATTGCTTCTCTTATTCAGTATCTTGATTTTGGCGTTATGATTAACGACAAAAAAATTGAAGAACTGGTTCAGGACAACATCAAAAAGATGAACACAAAAACACCATCCAGCAAAACACAGATTCAGTCACTTTCCGGTGGTAACCAGCAGAAAGTACTTATCGGCCGCTGGCTGGCAAATGACCCAGATGTTCTGATTCTTGACGAACCAACACGTGGTATCGACGTTGGCGCAAAATACGAAATTTACACAATTATTGCTGAACTTGCAAAACAGGGCAAGAGCATTATTATGATTTCCAGTGAAATGGCAGAAATCATCGGTATGTCAGACAGAGTTATGGTTATGTGTGACGGCCGTGTAACAGGCTTTATTGATGGCAAAGATGCTACACAGGAAAACATTATGGAACTTGCAACTCAGTTCGAATAAGGAGGATTACATAATATTATGAAAACTAAACAGTCTATTCCACAGAAAATAGTGGCTTATATTAAAGGTAACCCTATCGTGGTTGCTATGATTCTGGTAGCACTGTACTGCTGTTTCACAGTAGATAACTTTGCTTCAATGGCGAACTTCAACAACCTGGCATCCAACACATCAGTTCGTTTTCTGATTGCTCTTGGTGTTTCAGGCTGTCTTATCACAAAAGGTACAGACCTTTCAGCTGGTCGTCAGGTTGGTCTTGCAGCTTGTATCGCTGGTGTTCTTCTCCAGCGTGCTGACTACACAGGCCGTCTTTTCCCAAACATGCCTGAAATGAATATGTGGGTTGTTCTCCTTATCGTTCTGGCTATCGGCTGTGTTATCGGTTGTATCAACGGTATCATCATTTCTATCCTTAATGTACCTCCATTTATCGCAACTCTGGGTACACAGACAATCGTTTACGGTACATGTCTTATCTTTACAAACGCACAGCCAATCGGTGGTTTCCAGAAAGCTTACACAACATTCCTCAACGGCAAACTCTTCAAAACAGAAAGTTTTGCAGGTATTCCACTTTATCTTGTTGTTGCAGTAATCTTCTTTGCAATTTTCTGGTTCCTGTACAACAAAACAACATACGGTAAATATATGTACGCTATCGGTGGTAACGAAAATGCTGCTGAAGTTTCCGGCGTAAATACAAAGAAATCCAAAATCCTTATTTACACAGTTGCTGGCTTTATGTACGCTATGGCAGGTTACCTGCTAGCTGCAAAATCAGGTGGTGCTTCTTCCGGTCTTGGTAACGGCTATGAACTGGAAGCTATCGCTGGTTCTACAATCGGTGGTGTTTCCACAACTGGTGGTATCGGTACAGTAGGCGGTATCCTTGTTGGTGTTCTGGTATTCGAACTTCTGAAAGTTGTTCTCCAGTTCCTGCAGGTTAACCCATACTACAACTACATCGCACAGGGTCTCGTTATCGTAATCGCTGTTGCACTTGACATCCGCAAATACGTTAAGAAAAAATAATGGAAAATAAAGAAAAATTAGAAGATATTCCCGTTTCATCTGAAGATGAAGATTTGAAAGAAAAATTAAAAGAAATCGATGAAATATACGATTTGTCCAATTCGGAGCCAGCTACTCCTATGTGGCAGCAGATGAAAGAAGAACAGTATGCCAAACTGAATGTTACTGTCAAACAGTTAGATGCTATTATCGGCATTTGTACTGCGGCACTGGTAATACTGGCCATAGTAATTGGCTTGGATGCAGCAGGAATTTTTTAATAATTGTTTCAGTAGGGCTGCTGCTAAACGTGGCGGCCCTTTTTGTATAATATTTTATCAGAGGTATAATTATGT
>JAFZDX010000072.1 GCA_017560985.1 Oscillospiraceae bacterium | reverse complement strand
TTCGGCGATGTGCCGTCACACCTGCGTGATTCCCATAATCCAACTCACGAAACAGGTTATAAGTATCCACACGCATTTCCAAATCATTGGGTCAGTCAGCAGTATCTGCCTGACGAAATAAAAGACCATATTTATTATCAGTATGGTGAAAACCGCACCGAACAGGCCGCAAAAGCCTATTGGGAAAAAATCAAGAAATAAAATAAGCCTCCCTGTGATAAGGGAGGCTGTTTTATTGTGTTTACTTATCGAATCTTTCGCTTACCAGTTTCAGCCCGTCAATAATTGCCAGATGCTGTGGGCAGGCACTCTCGCACTGGCCGCAACCGATACACTGGCTGGCAGTTGGCAATGTGATAGTCATATTTGTGTAATATGTCTGCTGTGGTGAAAAACCTTTGTTCAGTGACTGCAGGTCAGCATTATAAAGAGCAAAGTATTTTGGAATAGGAATACCCACAGGGCAGCCGTCTACACAGTAGTTGCAGGCTGTACAAGGAATTGCAATGGAAGAATTTATAATTTCCACCACTTTGTCGATGATTGTATATTCTTCGTCATTCAGTGGTCTGAAATCCTGCATATAATCTGTGTTGTCGTTTACGTGGTCCATATTGCTCATACCGGACAGCACTACCATTACGTTTTCCAGGCTGGCGGCATATCTCATTGCCCAGCTGGCAACAGATGCGTCAGGTGCATAGTCTTTAAACAGTTTCTGTGCTTCTTCAGGAATATTTACCAGACTGCCACCTTTGATTGGTTCCATTACAATCACAGGTTTGCCCATTTTTGTACACAGGTCATAGCATTCTTTTGCCTGTATTGATGGGTTTTCCCAGTCGATGTAGTTTATCTGCAACTGTACAAATTCTGTTTCAGGCCACAGTTTCAGCATTTCTTCCAGTAAAACCACATCACCATGGAAAGAAAAACCGATGTTTTTGATCTTACCGACGGCTTTCATTTCTTTCAGAAATTCCCAGCTGCCGTACTTCTGGGCCTTTTCAAATCTTTCCCTGTTCATTGCGTGCAGCAGATAATAGTCAAAATATTCCACACCGCATTTTTTCAGTTCTTCGTTAAACAGCTTTGCATTGTCATCTGCGCTGTTTACCTTTGGCATAGGCAGTTTTGTAGCTATTGTAAAACTGTCGCGTGGGTATCTTTCCACCAGTGCCTTGCGCAGGAAAATTTCACTCTGTTCCTTGTGGTAAACATAGGCAGTATCAAAATATGTAAAACCGCCTGCCATAAACTTATCCACCATTTTGCACAGCAGTTCGAAATCAACACTTGTTGCGTCATTTGCATCAACAACAGGCAGACGCATAAAACCAAAACCAAGTTTTTTCATAATTTTCTCCTTTAAAATCATATATTGATATTATAGCATATCTTTATATCAATTCAAAACTTGATTTTTGCGACTGAAAATAGTACAATAAATATTGCTTTTATAAGTCTCCGTAGCTCAGTAGGATAGAGCGGACGCCTCCTAAGCGTCAGGCCGCAGGTTCGATTCCTGTCGGGGACGCCAAAATCCTGTGTGAAAACACAGGATTTTTTTGTTGTGCTGTCCTGGCAATAATTTACAGTGATTTTTCTGCTGTTTTCAGGAATCATAATGGTAACCAAACTGAAAAGGAGAATTATTATGAAATATATCTGTGATGTATGTGGCTGGGAATATGACGAGGCCGAAGGCTATCCCGAAGGCGGCATTGCACCGGGCACCCCTTGGGAAAATGTGCCGGAAGATTTTGAATGTCCGCTGTGCTTTGTGGGCAAAGAAATGTTCTCAGAAGCTGAATAAAAAAGAAAGAGGTCATACAGACCTCTTTTTATTTTAGAATATATCCTGTATCAGTGTTATCAGCCAGAACAGCACGTCCTTGCAGTTGTAGTTTCGCAAGAGAAATGCTGCAACGCACAGCGCCAGAGTAATCACAAAAAGTAGTATAATGCCGAAATCATTTTTGCTTTTTTTATTGTTCGGGTCCAGTATTTCCGGCAGATTCATAAGTACTCCTGCACAAGGCCGGCCAAAACACAGTATATATGGCATAAAGAATACCCATAATGGCAGTTCAAAAAACAGTGCTGCCAGCACCACCAGAAGAATAAAGCTACCGCCTGCACATACTCCGCCAACCAGAAATTCAAACATACTACACGGCCTCCTAACATTTTTCTGCTTACATATTACTACCAAACAATAAAATTGTCAAAATAAAAGCCTCTGCTACAGCAGAGGCTTTAAATATATTAAAGGAATATGTATTTCAGCACAAACAGAACTGTCAGCACATACATGATAGGATTTACTTCTTTTGCTTTGCCAGTTGCAGCTTTCAGCACTGTGTGGGAAATGATACCCAGACAGATACCTTCTGAAATGCTGTAGAACAGTGGCATAGCCAAAATACACAGGTAAGCAGGAATTGCTTCATCCCGTTTTTTAAAAGAGAAATCCAGATCAACAACAGCTTCAAACATCAGGAAACCTACAAAAATAAGTGCAGGTGCTGTTGCAAATGATGGAATGGATGTGAACAGTGGTGAGAACAGTGTAGCCAGCAGGAACAGAATACCTGTTGTCAGTGCTGTCAGACCTGTGCGGCCGCCAACTGCAACACCTGCAGAAGATTCTACAAAAGTTGTTACTGTGGATGTACCCAGTACAGCACCGGCGCTTGTAGCAATAGCGTCAGACAGCAAAGCTGGTTTAATCTGAGACAGGCGACCATTTTCATCCAGCATATCTGCTTTGGAACATACACCGATCAGTGTGCCCAGTGTGTCAAACAGGTCAACAAACAGTAATGAAAATAAAATAACAATGAAGTTGAACAGGCCTACACCACTGAAATCGATTTTGAAGCACTGGCCGAATGTTTTGCCCAGGGCAGAGAAGTCTGCGCTCATAAGACCGGATGGAAACAGACTGTATGCGCCAACAGCTGGATCAGGTACATAGATACCTGCTACCTGACAGATCATGCCCAGACCCCAAGTGATTACGATACCATACAGGATACCGCCCTTTATATTGCGGATATGAAGAATAGCTGTGATAAACAGGCCGATAATAGCCAGCAGTGCACAGATACCTTTTGTGCTGAAGTTTTCTGTAAAGCTGGTGATTGTAACCAGTGTGGAAGCGTCAACTGCCAGGCCGGCATTCTGCAGACCGATAAATGCGATAAACAGGCCGATACCTACAGAAACAGCTTTTTTAAGAGAAAGAGGAATAGAGTTGAAGATTGCTTCACGCATATTTGTCAGAGACATGAAAATAAAAATCAGACCTTCAACAAATACGGCAAACAGTGCTACCTGCCAGGACAGCCCCTGACCCAGTACTACTGTGTATGCCAGGTAAGCATTCAGCCCCATACCTGCAGACAGGGCAAATGGCATATTTGCCATAAATGCCATACATGCAGTACCAATAAATGAAGCCAGACATGTGGCAATCAGTACAGCATTTGGATCCATACCTGCATCGCTGAGGATAGATGGGTTTACTGCCAGGATATATGCCATTGTCATAAATGTGGTAATACCCGCAGTGATTTCGGTTTTTACATCAGTGTTGTTTTGTTTCAGCTTGAAAAATTTTTCCAGCATTTTCTCACCTTTAATCCCTTCAAATTTAATTATCATAATAGTATAAAACTACATTAAAATTATACTATCATGTTTAAAAACTGTTCAAATATAAAATGAAATAAAAGCGTAAAAACTGTTATTTGCACAAAAACAGTCGTTTTTTGTTAAAATACTTTTGTGGTTATCACAAATAATTTTTTATCGATATATTGTGTCTGGAGAAAAATCAATTGTTTTCCATAACTGTACATATAAAGGCTGATAAATAAATAACAGATATAAAAAAGGACTTGCATCTGCAAGTCCTTTTAATATGCAATTTACCGTAAATTATCTTTTTACGTTGAATGCTGCCATACCTGGATATACTGCGCT
>JAFZDX010000071.1 GCA_017560985.1 Oscillospiraceae bacterium | reverse complement strand
GACTTTGAACTGGGTATGTACGAAGGTGTTAAAGCCTGCGAAACAACACTTATTACTGTAAGTGCAAAAGACGGCGTTGAAGTAGGCACACAGAAAGCTTACAAACTCAGCGGCAAATACGGTCGCTCCACAATGATTTACGTTTCTAAAGTTGACGTTGAAAACGCTGACTTCTACAACGTATTTGAAGAACTGAAAGCTGAATTCGGTCCACAGATCTGTCCTATCATCGTTCCAGTTGTAAACGGCGATAAAGTGACATACATCAACCTGATGGAATTCAAAGCTTACCAGTACAAAAACGGCAAAGCTGAAGAAGTTGTAATGCCTGCTACAGGTCACCGTCTTGACGGTCTGGTAACAGCTATCAACGAAGCTGTTGCTGAAACAGACGAAGAACTGTTTGAAAAATACTTCTCCGGTGAACAGTTTACAAAAGCTGAAATCACAACAGGTATCAAAGCTGGTATCAAAGCCGGTACAATCACACCAGTAGTTTGTGGCGCAACAACAAAACTGGAAGGTATCGATATGCTGCTGGACGTTATCAACGAGCTGGCACCATCTCCAGAAGATACAGAAGGCACACCACTGGCTCTGGGTTCAACAGAAGTTGTTCTTCCATTCAACGAAAACAGCCAGGTTGCAGCTCTCGTATTCAAAACTGTTGCTGACCCATTCGTAGGCAAACTGTCTTACGTTAAAGTTCTGTCCGGTAACCTGAAAGCTGACTCTAACGTTGTTAACACAACAGTTGGCGGCAACGAAAGACTGGGCAAACTGCTGACAATCCGTGGTAAAAAACAGCTGGATGCTGATTACATCAAAGCTGGTGACATCGGCGCAGTTACAAAACTGGCAAATACAAAAACAGGCGATATCCTGTGTGACCCACAGAATGAATATAAAGCTATAAACAACGAATTCCCAAATCCTACAATGGAAATGGCAATCCGTCCAAAGAACAAAGGCGACGAAGCAAAAATTTCTTCCGCTCTGCAGAGAATTATGGAAGAAGACTGCACAGTTAACTATCGTCAGGACCCTGAAACAGCACAGCAGCTGATCAAAGGTCTGGGCGAACAGCATCTGGACGTTGTTCTGGCAAAAATGAAAGGCAAATTTGGTGTTGAAGCTGAACTGGCAAAACCAAGAGTTGCTTACAGAGAAACAATTAGAAAAACAGTTAAAGCTGAAGGTAAACACAAGAAACAGTCCGGCGGCCACGGTCAGTACGGTCACGTTTGGATTGAATTCTCACCAACAGAAGGCGATGAACTGGTATTTGAAGAAAAAGTATTCGGCGGCGCAGTTCCAAAGAACTACTTCCCAGCAGTTGAAAAAGGTCTGCAGGATGCTAAGAAATTCGGCGTTCTGGCTGGCTACCCAGTAGTAGGTCTGAAAGCTACACTGCTTGATGGTTCTTACCACCCAGTTGACTCTTCTGAAATGGCATTTAAACTTGCTGCTACACTGGCATACAAAGCTGGTTTGAAAGATGCTTCACCTTGTCTGCTGGAACCAATCGGCACTCTGGATGCATACGTACCAGACAACAACGCCGGTGACGTAATGGGCGAAGTGAACAAACGCCGCGGCCGTGTTCTGGGTATTGAACCAGTTGGCGATGGTATGCAGAAAGTTAGCGCTGAATGTCCAATGAGCGAAATGTCTGACTTTACAACATACATCCGTTCACTGACAGCAGGCAGAGGCCACTTTACTCTTGAATTCACAAGATACGAACAGCTGCCAGGCCATATGGAAGGCAAAGTTATCGAAGAAGCCAAGAAATTTATTGTTGCAAAATACGACGAAGAATAGTCTTAATATTCTTTCCCCCACAGCGAAAAACTTCCCGCAAGGGAAGTTTTTCCTTTATAATAAAACCAATAAAAAGGCAAATGAAACCGGATTTATTGTGAAAATTGCCGTTTTTCACTATATTTTTACAGTTTTAGATATTGACATTGACTATTAATACATATATAATATAAGGCATTGTGAAAAGCAATGTTTATTTGAAAAGGAGATTACCAAATTGGCTAAAGAAGTATTACTTACACAGTCCGGTTACGAAAATCTGGTTAACGAACTGGAATATCTGAAAACTGAAAAACGTGCCGAACTGGCTGAAAAAATCAAAGTAGCTCGTGGCTTCGGTGACCTGTCTGAAAACAGCGAATACGATGAAGCCAAAAACGAACAGGGTCTGGTAGAACAGAGAATTCTGGAACTGGAAGCTACAATCAAAAATGCTAAAATCGTAAACAAAGACAGCATGGACGTAAGCAAAGTAGGCGTTGGTGTTCACGTAGTAGTTGTTGATGAAGATGATTTTGAAGAAGCATACGACATTGTAGGCAGCACAGAATACGACCCACTGAACGGCAAAATCAGTGAAGATTCCCCTGTTGGTGCAGCTCTGAAAGGCCACAAAGCAGGCGAAACAGTAACAGTTAACCTGCCAACAGGCGCTACAATGAAACTGACAATCAAATCAGTTGAAGTACACAGATAATGTAAAAAATAAAGAGTCGCAAACGCGACTCTTTTTTATTTACCATATATATTCCAGCTGTTTCAGATATTCCGCTGTTTCTTCCAGAACAGCATCAGAAAAAGTTGTCCCCTGCCCTTTCAGACTGTGTATGCACTGTATAAGATATGGCACATCTTCCATATTAAGCATATAACCCATACCCAGTATATAATTGCTATATTTATCCAGGGTTTCCAGGGCGCGGTCTGCCGCCTGGGTATAGCTGTCTGTATCTGCACTGTGCCTGTTTTTGTATTCACAGCACAGCTGCAGGATAATATCCGCATATTTTTCCTTCACAAATTTTTTCATATTCCCTCTTATAAAAAAACTGCCTGATAATTCAGACAGTCCGGTGATTAATAAATTTTTGATTCGCTGTTGCCAACTTTGAAATATTTATATGCGATAGGAATCATTGTACCTATAAATGCCAGCAGAGCCACAACGAATACAGGTTTTTTGGCTTTTTTATGAATAACAACACCTGTCATCATACCCAGCGCAAACAGACAGAAACGCACCAGTGTCCAGTCTGCCCAGTTACTGCTCCACAAATATTTCTTTTCAGCCTGTACTAACCATTCCATAAATAAATCCCCCTGTGCACAATTTCGTATCTGGTTTTTAAAACCATATATAGTTATTATATAACAAAAAATATTGTTTGTAAATAAACTAACATAAATATAACAACTATTTTTGGCGTAATATCAGCATTTTGCAAAAAAGCATTTTAAAACAGCAAAAGTTTTTTATGAAATACGGATATTTTTAGGATAAAAAATGTATACCCTTGTACAAGTGACTTTTTTATGTTAAAATAAACTGATTAAATATGTAATTTATTTAAAATAATTAAAATATATAAAGGAGTAAAGTAATGGAAAACACAAATCTTGTACCAGAAATGCAGGAAGAAAACCTGAGCGAACAGATGCAGGTGCGCCGTGGTAAACTGAAAGCACTGCAGGACAAAGGTCAGGACCCATTCGTAAAAACAAAATACGAAGTAACTGACTACGCAAAAGATATTGTAGAAAACTTCAATGACGAAGAAGAAGATCACGGCACAGCAAGCCTGGCAGGTCGTATTATGTCCAAGCGTATTATGGGTAAAGCTGCATTTATGGACCTGAGAGACCACTCCGGAAAAATCCAGCTGTATCTG
>JAFZDX010000070.1 GCA_017560985.1 Oscillospiraceae bacterium | reverse complement strand
TTGACTATTGACAGGCAGATAACAGTATCAAAAAAATTTGCCAAGGACACCACCAGCGCTGACGCCGCAATAGGTACGGACATGGAAAAAAATGTTTTTGCTGTTACTGTACCATCATTTTTTACTATTTTCACAGGATAAGTCTTTTTAAAATTTTTATACATATATACCAGACAAATCAGCCCGCAAATGCTGATTGTGGCAAAAGCACACAGCAGCTGGGCATCCCCTGCGTTTTCCCTGACCATAACGCCAGCCAGATATACCGATGTAATACCTATCAGCAGTTTTGCACCGCTTTCCAGCAGACTGGCCTTTGCTGTAACTGCCATATTCATACTGCCCTGGCTGATGCCTTTGTATATGGCTTCAAATGTGGCAAAAATAAGGTTTGGGCATAAAAGCATTACACCTGTAAATATCATAGGTGTGCCCATATAGCTGCTGTACAGCCGGCTGACAACCAGTGCTGCCACCACCGCCATAAATGATGTTATGCCAAAACATCTGGCCGCAGTTTTCTTTATATTTACCAGGCTGTTTATCTCCCCATCCCTGCACTTTGCCCGCAGACGTGAAACTGTGGGAGTGATGCCTGCCACTGCCAGGGAGAAAAAAGGCATAAAAATATTGAAAGCGGCAGAGTATTTGCCCATACCTTCTGCCCCTATCATTCGTGTAAGTGGTATACGATATGCCGCCGAAAGCAGTTTCACCACAATGCCTGACACAGCCAGAATAACCGTGCCCTTTATAAAAATATCCTTTGAGCGTCTTTCTGTCATACAATAACCTGCTTTGTTTTTGTAAATATATATTTGAAAAACAGGCCGGATATACTGAAAAAGTAGGCGCAAATCCTAATTGCGTGACAATTTTACCCCATTGTAGTATCATATTGCCAAAGGAAGGTGAGTGTATGCATATAATCAGCAAAAACATAAAAGCACTGCGTCTGGAGCGCGGCTGGACACAGCAGGAAATGGCAGATATGTTGTTTGTTACCAGGCAGACTGTAAGCAACTGGGAAAACGGCAAAGCACTGCCAGATGTGGAAACATTACTGCAGATAGCTGAAAAACTGAATATAGATGTAAATGAACTGGTGTATGGCAAGCGCCAGCCTGACGAAAAGCTGAAAAGAGATATTTTAAAGACAATCTTCTGCCTGGCGTTACTTTATATTATTCAATTTATTGTAAATATCATTAATCAGAAATATTTTATAAATAATTATCGAATGTCAGCTTTTCATTTTTACTATTTTACAATTGACCCGCTGAAATTGTTTTTTAAAGGTGTATTACTGATACAGTTTTTAAAATCTTGCGGGATAATAAAAAGAACCAAAGGTATCAAATACATAGGTATATATAAATATTTTATTGTAGGATTATTTTTTCTTTTCTCTATATGTCCATTTGAGTCTTACAAAATAGATTTTTTCAGCATATTATTCGATTTAAAAATAGGTAAGTTTGCAAATGCTACATATTTCAGCAGTGCAGATTATGCGTTAAACCTGCCTGTATGGATGGTGTCAATAAGAGACTTTCTGACTGGTATCGCATTTTCAGGCAGTAAGTTTTACAGACCGCCATATTATCTTATATTTGCGTTACTTGGTTTAGGCTATGAACTGGCAAAACCATATAAACATGAAAACAATCTACCATATTTGCCAAATATAAATGATATAAAAAATGCTGTCAAAGATATTACCAGCAATCCCTCTGTTTATATAAAAAAGTTTACAGAAAACTGCAAAGAATCTTTTAAATTTATCACCAACAAATCACTGTTTGTGCGCAATGCCACATTGCTTTTGATAGTGCTATTCCTGCTGAAAATGCTGACAGGCAGATTCACAACGCTTTTCAGAAAGTTGGTTTATACAGCTATCACCTTGCCGCTGACTGTTTTTACCACAGGTATATTAGTGGCAATTCTGTTCAAGCGAATTGTTACAGTTTACAAAACTGACGGATTCAGGATAAGAAAAATAATTTCAGCTTTATCGCTGATTTTACTGGCATTGTCACTTATAGCCTGTGTTCCTGAAATAGCCCGTGAAATTATGGTTTTACTTGACAGATACGGAATTATCACTGTTACAGGCACTTACGACATTACTGGCTGGGCGCTGACACCGCCACTGTGGTTTGACAGACTGAATGAATTTTTTGTAAAAATGAACACATCATCAAAAATTTTGTGGTGGGCTGTACTGGGGTTTGTGAATGAGATAGCAAAACCATATCACGGCAAAGAAAAATATAATAATTCAGATAAATAAAAATATCCCACTGTTTCCAGTGGGATATTTCAGTTTTAATGAATATATTGTGGCGGAACGCAATCCGGACACAGTTCATTTGTTATTTTGGAATTTTTCATTCGTCCGTATGTATCCTGTTTTGCTATCTGCCCCCAGCCACCATACAAATGTGGACAGTCAGGGTCTAAATGAAGATATATATGCCGCGGCACATAATACACCACTGTATCAGCCGGAAGATGTGTGGTTCTGTATTGGTCATAATCTGTTTTCAGTTTAAAACCAAAAGCCAGCACTGCAAAAACAGCCAGTATACACAACAGTTTTTTCATTATTTCATACTTTCTTTGATAACTCTCATTACGTTGCCGTAAGCAATTTTTTCGATTTCGCTTTCGTGGAAGCCTGCTTTTGCAAAGGCATCCCACAGCTGTGGCAGCATGGAAGAATCGCTGATTTCCTGTGTGCCGCCAATGCCGTCAAAGTCTGTGCCAAGGCCCAGAACATCAATACCGCCCACATTTACAATGTGTTTTGCGTTTCTGATAATGTTGGAAACAGGAGTATGTGTAGCATTTACATCCAGGTCCATAAACTGTGGCGCAAAGTTCAGCCCTGTTACACCGCCTTTTTCAGCCAGCACTTTAATCATATCGTCTGTCAGGTTTCTCTGGTGTGGAGATGCAGCTCTGGCATTTGAATGTGTGGCAACAAAAGGTTTCTTTGTATATTTTGCAACGTCATAGAAACCGCCGTCAGACAGATGAGAAACGTCGATGATAATACCCAGGTCGTTCATATACTGAATTGCTTCAATACCGAATTCTTTCAGACCTTTGTTCATAATTTCTTTGTCCAGGCTGTTTGGCCAGCCAAAGCAGTTTTCATAGTTCCAGGTAAGTGAGATGGCTCTTACACCTTTGTCATACACTTCTTTGATTTTGTTCATATCACCATTGATAAATCTGCCGTCTTCAATGGTGAGAACTGCGCTCATTTTGCCGTCTTTTGCATTCTTTTCAATGTCAGCAGCATTACCGGCAAAAGCAATGATGTCACTGTGTTTTTCAATATCTCTGTAAAAACCTTCTGTCAAAAGTTTAAAATACAGTTCATCATTCATTTCAATGCCCTGTTTTGCGAACATTTCCATTTTTGGGAAGAACACTGCAAAAAACTGTGCCAGTGCATCACCTTTTTTCATTTTCTGAAAGTCAACCTGACCATTGTTGCTGAAAAGGTTGTAGTCACCGCCTCTTACGAAAGGCATCAGTGTATCGCAGTGCATATCGATAAATTTCATAGCGGAATCCTCCATTTTTATTACGTTTTCAATTTAAGTATATTATAGCAGAAACAGGAAAATTAATCCACATTAAATTAATCAAAACCATCAGTGAAACTGGTGGTATGCACCACCCCTATAAGGGCGTACTATTGGCCTCCTCTCAAGAGGTATTGAAAATTCGTCAACTGCATTACGCGCACTGCAACCACTAAAGTGATAATATGTCATCCTGAGCGAGTAAAACGAGTCGAAGGATCTTTGTCCCAGAACTATCTGCAAAGTAATAATTCCACATAACACCAGTGCAAAGATTCTTCGCAACAAGTTGCTCAGAATGACATCTCGCTACGCTCAATGCTTAAAGCTAAGCATTTCTCCACCTGCATAGCTGGTGGTTATCTCTACACAATACAAATAAAAAAAGACAGGGCATGCACCCTGTCTTTTGATGTTTTATGCGTTTTCAAACTGGCTCTGGTAGAGTTTAGCATAGAATCCGCCTTTTTCAATCAGGTCGTGGTGGTTGCCTACTTCTTCCACGTGACCGGCATTGAGAACAATAATCTTGTCTGCATCGCGGATAGTGGACAGACGGTGAGCAATAACAAAGCTGGTGCGGTTTTCCATCAGTTTCCGCATAGCCTGCTGGATAAGCACTTCTGTTCTGGTGTCAACACTGGATGTTGCTTCGTCCAGAATAAGTATTTTAGGGTTCTGCAGGAATGCACGGGCGATGGTGATAAGCTGTTTCTGACCTTGGGAAATATTTGATGTTTCTTCGTTCAGTTCAAAATCATAACCGCCTGGCAGTGTCTGTACAAAGTGATGAACACGGCTGGCTTTTGCTGCTTCTATCATTTCTTCTTCGGTTGCATCCGGACGTGAATACATAATGTTTTCACGGATAGTACCTTTGAACAGCCAGGTTTCCTGAAGTACCATACCGAACATTTCGCGCAGGTCGTTTCTGGCGAAATCTCTGATGTTGATACCGTCAATGCTGATAGAACCACCATTCAGTTCATAAAATCTCATCAGCAGTTTTACAACTGTTGTCTTGCCTGCACCTGTAGGACCAACAATGGCGATTTTTTCGCCTGGGTGAACTTCCAGGTCAAGGTCATCAATAATGGTTTTTTCGGCTGTGTAGCCAAAGTTTACATCCTGGAATGTTACGTGACCGATAATGCCTTCTGTGGAAGCAGGTGTATCTGTATCAGGTTCTTCTTCAGGCTGTTCCAGAAAATCAAATATACGTTCACCACAGGCCATTGCTGACTGCAGCATTGTGGAAATGTTTGACAGCTGCTGGATAGGCTGTGTAAAGTTGCGGATATATGTGATAAATGACTGGATATTACCAACTGTGATTTTGCCAAAACCTGCCATAGTTGCACCGATGATACATACCAGGATATAACCCAGGTTGGAAACAAAGTTTGTAATAGGCATCATTGCGCTGGATGCCACACGGCTGCGCCAGGCATTTTCGCGCAGTTCTGTGTTGTAAACTCCAAAGTCATCAATGGACTGCTGTTCCATATTGAAGGCTTTTACAACAATGTGGGCAGACATCATTTCTTCGATATGACCGTTTACCATACCCAGGGATTTCTGCTGTTTGCGGTACAGCGGCTGGCTGATTTTGATAATCTTTGCAACAATGAAACCTGAAACCGGAATCATAGCAAAAGCAATCAGTGTCAGCTCCCAGGAAATGGACAACATCATTGCAATGGTACCCACCATAAGTGTAAGTGCTGATGCAAACTGTGTAAGTGTTTCACGCAGTGAGTTGGACAGTGATTCAACGTCGTTTGTAATACGGGACAGTACGTCACCTGTGCTGGTTACGTCAAAGAAACCGATAGGCAGACGGTTGATTTTTTCACTGATGTCCTTTCTCATTCTGTATGTGATATTGTTGGAAATCTGTGCTGTGGTAAAGCTCTGCACTATATTGAACACATAGGAAATCACATAAAGTGTACACAGCGCAATAACTACTTTAAGCAGGGCATTGTAATCAACCACAATATTGCCTGTTACCATACCGCTTTCCACTGCTTTGTAAAGAACGTCTGTGGCATTACCCAGCAGGCGTGGACCGATAACACGGAACACACTGGACAGTGCTGCCAGCACCATAACAAGTGCCAGACCTGCCTTGTAGATGCCAAGATATGCAAAGGATTTTTTAATAGTGCCTTTAAGGTCTTTTGGTTTTTCACCGCCGCGGATAGCTGCGTGTCTGCCGCCACCGCCGCCACCAGGGCCACGGCCAGGTCCACCTGGTCCACCTGGTCCACCTGGACGAGGAGAATTAGCTGTATTTCTGTTTGCCATATCTTACACCTCCTCTTTGGACAGCTGACTGTATGCAATCTGCTGGTATTCTTCACAGCTTTCCATAAGCTGTTTATGTGTGCCTTTGCCTACAATGCGGCCATCATCCATAACGATAATCTGGTCTGCATCCATAATGCTGGCTACACGCTGACCTACAATAATAATAGTTGAGTCTGACAGATTCTGTTTCAGTGCTTTGCGAAGATTCAGGTCTGTTGTAAAGTCAAGTGCTGAGAAACTGTCGTCAAAAATATAGATAGGAGCCATTTTCATAATGGCACGGGCAATGGCCAGACGCTGGCGCTGACCACCGGAGAAGTTTGTACCGCCCTGGCTTACAGGTGCATCCATACCTTCTTCTTTTTCAAGCACAAAGTTTTTGGCCTGGGCAATTTCCAGTGCTTTCAGCACACCTTCCTGTGTTGCACCAGGTTTTGCTGCTTCCATATTCGAGTATATTGTACCGGACAGCAGAACGCTTTTCTGTGGCACAAAACCGATAAGCTTACGCAACTGTTTCAGACCGATGTCTTTTACATTTACACCGTTGATGGAAACAGTACCTGAAGAAACATCGTAAAAACGAGGAATCAGATTTATAAGGCTGGATTTGCCACAGCCTGTGGAACCGATGATAGCTGTTGTCTGGCCAGGTTTGGCTGTGAAAGAGATATTTTCCAGAACATCACCGTCACCGCCTGGATATGCAAAATTAACATTGTCAAATGTAATTTCGCACTGTGGGCCTGTAATTTCAACAGGGTTTTCAGGTTCTGTAATAACATTTTCTGTATCAAGGATTTCAGCAACACGGTTGATGGAAACCATTGCACGAGGGAACATAATGAACACACCTGAAATCATCATAAACGCGCCCATAATGTTGCCGGAATACTGGATATATGCCATCATATCACCAACCATCAGCTGGCTCTGGGCAATTTTTTCAGCGCCAACCCACACGATAAGCACAGGCACAAGGTTCTGGATAAGCCCCATTGTAGGCCCCATCATACTCATTGTGCGGTTTACAAACAGGTTTGTGCGCTTATAGTTGTTGCTGGCTTCATCAAAGCGTTTTTCTTCATCTTTCTGTGTGGAGAATGCACGTACAACCAGCAGACCGTTCAGACTTTCACGGGCAACCAGGTTCAGTTTATCAACCAGCTGCTGGATGATTTTGAATTTAGGCAATGCCAGTGAGTAAACTGTAAGCAGAAGACAAAGCACCAGAAGAACGCTGAGTGCATTTATCCAGGCCATTGACGGTGCTTTTCTCATAGCCATAATGGTACCGCCGATACCCATAAACGGTGCAAAAATAACTGTCCTTACACCCATTGTAAGCATCATCTGCAGCTGCTGAACGTCATTTGTAGTTCTTGTGATAAGTGATGCTGTGGAGAAACGGTCAAATTCTGCGCTGGAGAAACTTTCGATTTTTGTAAATACTGTTTTGCGCAGGTCACGGGTAAGACCTGTACCCATTTTTGCGTTGCAGAACTGCACTGCCAGGGCAACACCACTGGTGATAAGAGCAATAAGCAGCATTTTACCGCCTGTGGCTATAATATATGCGCGCTGTTCCGCCATAAGCCGCAATGCAGCATCACCGCTGGCTGCTGCTATTTTGGCAGAATATTCCTGAATACCTACGTTTACAATCTGGCTCATAACATCAGGCATTGCCAGGTTGCAATAAGCCTGTACACCGATAAGACAGATAGAGAAAAGTATAACCGGAATATATGGTTTAATATGTTTTACTATATGCTTCAAGCATCATCACCTGCTTCCTTCTGTAATTCCTGTTCCACACAGTCACTGAACTGTTCCAGCAGACTGTATAAGCGTTCTGTTTTTTCTTCCCCTAAATTTTCACTGACTGATGAAAAGGCTGCAATAAACCGCTGATAATCTTCGTGCAGTAACTGATGACCTTTTTCAGTGGGGTAAACAAAGGTTTTTCGCCTGTCATCAGGGCTGGTCTGGCGCTGTATAAGTTCCTGTTTTTCCAGAACGGACAGTTTCCGTGACACAGTAGGCAGCGCTATTTCCAGTTTTTCTGCCAGCTGGCTGGGGGTCAGCCCGCCGTCACTGTGATGGGCTATCACACGCAGCAAACGCAAATCGCCACTACTCTGATAACATTTCATCTGTAACGTGCGGTTCAGACGAAAGGCTTTTCTCAGGCTGTAATTGAGTTTTTCAATCTTTGCTCTCTCCAAAACACTTCTCCTTTCATATTATTTTATAACAAAATAGTTAGCTTATGAAATCATTATATAAGCTAACTATCCAAAAGTCAATATAGCTGTGATAAAATCACATTTTTCACACATTTTCCGCCGATAGCATTTTTTCATTATCCCGCTGCATTTCCGGCAGATTTGACCAGAAACGTTTTGGCATAAAATTCATACGGCATTTGGGGTTATAGCGTTCTTTTATAGCTATGGTATCATAAAACTTTTTCCACAGTTTCTGTGTTCGTTCTTCATTTGCGTCCATCTGTGGCATTTCTATGTTTTCTACCTGTATTATACGGTAATTCTTACCTGCAGAAATCAAAGCCTGACGGTTTGTTGCATCGTAAATCATAAATGGTTGATTACCGAATCTGTTTGTAAAATGCCAGGCTATCAGTGGCAAGACCTGGTTTTTAGGCTCTATTTTGGCCACATACACATCCCTCGCCCTGTAAAATCTGACCAGACCGAGATAACTGTGGCTTTCCCTGGAAAGGTGGCGATGGGCCTTGAACAGGGTGCTGACATCGCTGTCAGTCAGCATATCGATTATCCCTGCCCCTGTTTTAAAACCTTTCACCACATATCTCAACATATACATTTCCTTTTCTTCCAGACAGGTAAAAAAACATTCTGTAAGGAATTTCAGGTTTCTGTAACCCATTTTTTCCTCGATGGCAAAACGGACACGGTATGCCTGCTCGAAATCTGTATCCACCATCAGGTTATCATAAAAAGATGGTGTGAAATTATCCTGTGACATAATGGCAACAGGTTTCAGCCTGTTGTAATAGTAATTATATACACAACATAAAAAGCCTTCAAAACTGCCGTCATATACATAAATCACCTGCTGGGCGTGGTTGAGTTCAGACATTTATTACCATCCTTTCTTTTTGTTTTTCTATGTAGAGGTCGTTCAGCTGTGACATATCAAAGAAACTGAGCTGGCTGACCTGGCCTGCTGTAACCTTGAAATTATCCTTTGCGGAATCTGATGTCAGCATCAGTGTGGCGTGCTGTCTGTCTATGGTCACATAAGGCATTGCCCTGCCTTTACAGGTTATAAAATACTGGGCACGTTTCAGCACTATGCCCATCTTTTTCAGCCCGTCAAAATCCACATATGCCATTTTTCTGGCACGGACAATTCTTCTGGCGCCTGTAACACCTATACCGGGTACACGCAGCAGCATTTCATAGGGTGCGGTGTTTACTTCCACAGGAAACAGGTGCATATTGTTCAGCGCCCAGTTACACTTTGGGTCCAGCAAAGGGTTGAACATACTGTCCTGTTCTGACAGTATCTCCTCTGCCCTGAAACCGTAAAATCTCAATAACCAGTCTGCCTGATACAGCCTGTGCTCACGTAAAAGTGGAGGTTTGGTGTCAACTGACGGCAACAGCCTGTCGTTGTTCATAGGTATATATGCAGAGAAGAATACCCTTTTCAGCTTATATTTATCATAAAGTGCCTGGGACAGACGCAGGATGTGAAAATCTGTTTCTTCACTGGCACCAATAATCATCTGTGTAGATTGCCCTGCCGGTGCAAACTTCGGCGCGTGGCGGTATCTGACCATATTCCGCGCTGAAATTTCTTTCTGTTCTGTAATTTTTCCCATAGGCAGAAATATATTTGTTCTGGTTTTATCCGGTGCCAGTCTGTTCAGACTTTGTTCGCTGGGCAATTCAATATTCACACTAACCCTGTCCACAAGATTGCCCATAATTTCTATCAATGCAGGCGAAGTGCCCGGTATAATCTTGGAATGTATATAGCCGTTGAAACCATATTCCTCCCTTAAAATACGCACAGCCTTTATCATCTGTTCCATAGTATAATCCGGATTTTTCATCACGCCCGATGAAATAAACAAGCCTTCGATGTAATTTCTGCGGTAGAATTCTATGGTAAGATCAGCCAGTTCCCTGGGAGTAAAAGCAGCACGCGGTACATCGTTGGATTTTCTGTTTATGCAATAGGCACAGTCATACCGGCAATAGTTTGTAAACAGTACTTTCAATAAAGATATACATCTGCCGTCAGCAGACCAGCTGTGGCATATACCTGCGGCGGCAGTATTGCCCAGCCCACCGTTTCCACCGCGTGAAACACCACTGGATGTGCAGGCAACGTCATATTTTGCCGCATCTGTCAGTATAGCCAGTTTTTCATACATATCCACAAATTATCACCTCCTGTAACAATTTTAACACTTATAGGTTGTATTTTCAATAGTTTATACAACTTTTAGTTGTGAAAGTTGCAAATGCAGTTTATTTGTGATATAGTTAAACTCACTATGTGGAACGGAGAGAATAAAAATGTCTATCGAAAAAGTAAGAGAATATTTCAGAGGTTATGACATGGAAGACAAAGTGCTGGAATTTGAAGTTTCCAGCGCTACTGTGCGGCTGGCTGCTATCGCCCTGGGCACAGAAGAAGCAAGAATTGCAAAGACAATGTCTTTCAAGAAAGATGAAGGCTGTATTCTGGTAATCACAGCCGGCGATGTAAAAATCGACAATGCCAAATACAGACACACCTTTGGTCTGAAAGCAAAAATGCTGACACCGGATGAAGTAATGGAATTTGTTGGTCACGCCATTGGCGGTGTTTGCCCATTTGCTGTAAATGAAGGTGTTATCGGCATTTACATAGATGAAAGTGTAAAAAGATTTGCCACTGTTTTCCCTGCCTGCGGTTCATCAAACAGCGCTATTGAACTGACACCGGAAGAACTGTTTAAATATTCCAAGGCAGATGCCTGGGTTGATGTGTGCAAACTGAAAGAAGCGTAATAACAGAAAAGATGTATTTCAGCTGAAATACATCTTTTTATTTTTTATTCCATTTTCATCATTCTGTAACCTACCCCTATATGGGTCTGTATAATA
>JAFZDX010000069.1 GCA_017560985.1 Oscillospiraceae bacterium | reverse complement strand
CACCCCTAAACGCGAAATATGTACCACATTGCCTTGAATACAGCAGTGCTACTGCGTGCAGTCCGCACGCAACGCACAAAAGTTTTATGCGTATATCGGCAAATACATATTGATTACGAGGAGGGCGCTACGCCCCTCCATTACACCGCCCAGTTTGTATGTGTTGTATTACAGTTCAATCAGTTCATCCAGGGAGAAGTCGCGTTTTGCAACCTGGCCCAGAACTTCGTACCAGCGCATTGGGCTGATGCCGTTGCCAGGACGTTTTACTGTGATGTTTTCTTCTGTGAATACTTCGCCTGCTTTTACAGGAACTTTTGCAACGATGGATTTTCTTGCAATGTCTTTGTTTTTTGCTTCGGATTCTGTAACTTTTTTCACGCCGTCACCAAGGGCAACTTCTGTTTTGCGGATGGATTCAACCAGCGCGAACAGTTCCTGTGGTGCCATAGATGCCTGGTGGTCAGGGCCTTCCATTGTTTTGTCCAGTGTGAAGTGTTTTTCGATAACTGTTGCACCCAGGGAAACAGCAGCCAGAGGTGCTTCCAGACCCAGAGTGTGGTCAGAGAAACCAACAGCTGTGCCAAAGTTTGCTTTGATATCCAGCATAGCTTTAACGTTGGCATCTTTCAGTGGAGTTGGGTATTCTGTGTTGCAGTGGAGAATTGTGATTTCGCCTGCACCGTTCTTTTCCAGAATTTCCAGGGCATCTTTGATTTCGGAAATTTCGCACATACCTGTGGACATAATTACAGGTTTGCCCAGGCGTGCCACTTTTTCAAGGTAAGGCAGGTTTGTAACTTCACCTGATGGAATTTTCCATACAGGCATATCCAGTTCTGCCAGAAAATCGATGGAATCCATATCAAATGGTGTGGACAGGTACATAATACCGATGGAATCGCAATATTCTTTCAGCTGACGGTGTTCTTCAAAACCGAAATGGAGTTTGCGCACCATTTCCAGCTGGCTTTCTGCTGCGCCTGTTGTGTCTTTCTGATATTCTGCTTTTGGTGCAAAGCGGCTGATAACCAGTTCTGGTACAGCTGTCTGGTATTTTACAATATCAGCACCTGCTGCTTTGGCAACATCTGCCATCTTTTTTGCAAGTTCAAAAGAACCGTTATGGTTAACGCCTGCTTCGGCTATAATTAAAACTGACATAGAATTTCTCCTTATTAGTTGTATTTACATAGTTAATTATATTTTATCATATTTTGTAAATAAGTAAAAGGGTATTTGCAAAATTAATAGATAAAATTTTATTCAATAACGCAGTGAATAACTGTTATGTCATATTTATTGCGTTTTTCCACCGCACAAACTATAATTAAAGCCGAAAGGTGGTGCTTTATGAAAAGACTGACGGCAATTTTTTTATCTCTGTGCATACTCTGTGGTTGCAGCGCAACAGACAGCAGCAATATAAACTCCGAAAATGAAAATTCAACAATTACACAGCCTGCGCCTACACCGCAGGAATGGGAAACAATCAATGGCAATGCCCCATCGTATGCCAAAAAACTGCTTTATGATTTAGTGTATAGCGAAATGATATACTGGGATCTGGAAAATGGTGATGGTACCTTACCTTACAGGTTGCACTCATATTATGAAAATTGTGTAATAGGAAAAGATATTGATGAATTTATAGGCTTATACGGTACGGTTGAGGTTTATAATCAAGACTATTTGGCTATCCCTGCTGATATATATGAAAAACACCTTTGCGACACTTTTGGTGTAACAGCAGAATTTCTTCGAGAAACCGGCAATTATAAAGCCGAAGACAATGTGTATATTTTCGATACCTACTTTCACAAGCCATCCTTAACGCCTGTCCATATCACCGGCTATAACGAAAAAGACGGATATTTGACAGTAGAATATACTGCAGAATATTATAACGGCAATAGCCATCAGCGTGTTATGCAGGCCAGGCAAACTGCCACCGGCTGGCAGTATATCGTCAACAAATACAATATCACTCCACCACAGACAAATCCATATCCTATGATAAATATGGAAAAGGGGGATTTGCCGGATATAGCTGCAATACTGGCAAGGCATATGGTGGAATACGGCCGCTCTGGCAACTATAAACTGACAGATGTGAAGCCTGAAAATGTAAGCCGTTTATTTATGACAAACTATATCTTCACATTTGAAACCAGCAAAAACTACAGTGAAAATTATCCCTATAAAAATTTTGTGAAATATGTTGATAGCAGAAGCGGTGATGTTGTTTACCAGCTGAACTACGCGCAGATGATAGCATACCAGCTGTATGGGTTTGAAAACTGGTTTGTGCCTACCACTGACTATAACAGTGAAACAATGACATATACCAATCCTACTGAAATCGGCTGGGGTTTTGGTCCGATTGCAAGAGATATCAGTACAAAATACATTTCTGCTGAAAGAATACAGGTAAATATATTCGCTGAAAACCCGGAATCAGAAGAAAAATATAATTTCACTGTACTGTTTGATATAATGACAGAAAAAGATTGCACATTTTTACGATTCAACGAAATGACAATGCAAAAATTATAGATAAAAACAACCGACTGAATTTACATTCAGTCGGTTGTTTTTATGTATTATTTGTTTTCCAGTCTGCGGCGCATTGCTTCCAGTTCTTCCAGCTGGCCCATATCCATCCAGCTGTCTTCGCTGACAGGATACACACCCACTTTAAAACCTTTTGCGCGGTAGCTTTCCATAATATCCGGGAAGCCGATGGCTTTGCCTTCTTCCAGCTCTTCAATAATTCTGCCGTCAACCAGGTACATACCTGTGTTTGTCAGGAAATTGAATGTTGGTTTTTCTGTAACTGATTCGATTTCACCGTCACAGTTCAGATTGAAAACACCGTAAGGAATAGTAACGTGTTTCAGCGCACATACAACAGTAATCAGATTGCCATTCTTCTGGTGGAATTTGTAAATATCGTTGTAGTCAGCCTCTATCAGCACATCGCAGTTGGTCAGGAAGAAAGGACCGTCAACCTTGCCTTTCAGCAGTGCCAGACCGCCGCCTGTGCCCAGGAACACTTCTTCGTCAGCAAAGTCTACATTATAGTCTTTGCACTGTTCGTTGAAATAGGCTTTAATCATATTTTTCTTGTGATTTACAATGATATTGAAATTCTTGCAGCCAAAAGCCTTGAAATGGTCTATAATATGTTCGATAATTGGTTTTTCGCCCACAGGGATAAGTGGTTTTGGCAGGATTTTTGTGTATGGGTACAGACGTGTGCCCAGGCCCCCTGCCATAATAACAACAGGTAAATCCAGTGGTTTTTTTACTTTTACACTGCTTTCGTCAAAGAAAACAACATCAGTAATAATACCGTCAGAGTCCAGCAATGGCAGTGCATAAATGGAGTGTTTTATCATAAAACTGTTTGCCTGACTGCGCTGGCTGGCTTTCAGTGAAAGGAAATTGTAGTTTGCCATTTCGCCTACTTTTGCGTCCAGCCGTCCACCACGGAGAATGTGGCGGCGGATGTCGCCATCTGTCAGCACTGCTTTCAGTTTCAGGTCAGGTGCAATAAAGAGAATTTTCTTCTCTTTGTCATTCAGCAGCTGCATAGCCTGAAGCACAGGCATATCTTCGTTTATAATAAGTTCTTCAATAAGCATAGGAATTCTCCTGTGTTTTTTTATTGTGTTCCCATTTTGGGATACGACTCAAACAAATCCAAGGATTTTATTATTTAGTCAGGTCAAGGATTTCTGCACAAACAATTCTTACTTCTTCTTCTGTAAGGTTGGAAGAACAAGGAATGTTTACGATTTTGTCTACATAGTCTCTTGCGTTTGGCAGAGGCATGCACAGGCTGTTTTTGTATGGTGCCTGGTCTGGGTTCAGCAGCCAGATTGGGCGGGACTGGATTTTTCTCTGTGCCAGACCTTCAATCATTTCGTTTCTTGTGATTTTGCAATCATCCAGATACAGCTGGTGGAACCACATTGATGAACGGATACCAGGTGTGTAATCAATCATTTTCAGGCCGTTTTTGCCATCAATCAGTTCTTTGTAGATAGCAAAGTTTCTGTTTTTTGTTGCAACAAAGTCTTCCAGATGTTCCAGCTGTGCCAGACCCAGTGCTGCAGCAATGTTGTTCATACGGTAGTTATAACCAACGTCTGTGTGGATAAACAGCAAGTTGTCTTCTTTTTTAGCCATATCCTGTGCTTCTTCAGACAGAACAGCCATATTGTGACGGCTTTCTTCGTTGTGGCAGATAGCCATACCGCCGCCGCCTGTTGTCATAACTTTGTTGCCGTTGAAGGACAGTGCGCCGTAATGGCCGATTGTACCCAGATGTCTGCCTTTATAGCGGCCTTCTGTTACAAAAGTACCTACGGATTCTGTTGCGTCTTCCAGAACGAACAGGTTGTATTTTTCAGCGATGTCCATCAGACGTTCCATCTGTGCCATATTGCCGAAAACGTGAACAGGAATCATACCTTTAACGTGTGCGCCTGTTGTTTTGTTGATAAGTTTGCCGTCAACCATTTCGCAATAGTTGTCAATAAAATACTGCACGCTGTCTGGGTCCATACAGAAGTATTTGTCACAGTCAACGAATACAGGTTCACCGCCGCAGAAACGAACAGGGTTTACTGCTGCGATAAATGTAAGTGCTGCGCAGATAACTTCATCGCCAGGGCCAACGCCTGCGTCAACCAGTGACAGATGCAGTGCTGCTGTACCGCTGTTTGTGGCAACAACTTTGTCTGTGCCCATATATTCAGCCATAGCTTTTTCAAATTTTGGAATCAGTGGGCCAGCTGTGGAAACCCATGTGGATGCAACTGCATCGCTTACATATTTAACTTCATTTCCTGGGAAGTTAGGCACTGAAAGCGGAATAAATTTTCTTTCCATATATATTTCTCCTATGTTTGTTGGGATAAATTTCTTTTTATTCTACTATTATACAACTTATTTGTAACTTTTTATATACTTATTCAAAACTTTTTGTAAAAAATTCTTGAACAAAACGGAATATTGCAGCCAGAAGCAGTGAATAAACCACCCACATCATCAGATGATAAGGTGCAGGAGTCAGATAATCAGACAGACTGTGGGGTGGATTTATGATAATGGAATCAAAATCAATCATATTTCCTGCCACTGTGGTTGGGTCCAGACGGATATCTACCACATAAGTTGCGGGGGTTTTGCATCGATATAACTGCGGGTTGTCATTGTTTTGTGAAACATACAGCCTTTTCCGCGGTGAAAATCCTTCACCGGGCTGTGTGAAATAATACCGGATAATATCTCCAGGATAAACCAGATATTCTGCTGTGAATTCTATACCTGTAAACATACCACTGATGTTTATCATCAGTTTAGGGTCACCATCGGTGGTCTGCCACTGGCCGTCTTTTTCACGCATACCATCAATGACAAAGTCCTGCACCTGCAACTGTTTTGTAACAAGTGTACCCTCTTTTCTTGCAGACATTTCTTTGTAGTAATTCAGGCAGCCATTTGCACCAAACACCACAGCCACAGTGATAAAGGCTGTCAGCAACAAGGCTATGAAAGGGATTTTTTCAATCTTTTTAATCAAAATTCACTTTCCCTCCCTTCACCAGTTCAAAACGCAGGCTGTTATTGCCATAGATGACTTTGTAATAGCCCACTGCCGCATTGCCTGTTTCGCTGGTGGAAACATCGCACAGTTCATCAAAGTAAAGGCAGAAATCGTGGCTGGTCCAGTCCATCAGCATATGGGTTACGCCGTAGTCTTTGAATCTGTCATACATTTCTTTCTGCAGCAGTTGCTTTGTTTCCTGCTCTGTCTGGCCTGTGGAAACAAAACCTCTGTTTGGAATAATGTAATTATCGATAAGTTCAAAGGTGTAGGTAAACCAGCGCATGCCGTCATCCTGGCCACAGTAAAGGAATATCACGTCATCTTCGCCGATAACATCACGGATATGGTCTGCCTTTGCAGCAACATCTTTTCTTATTGCAAAAGAATTGCCTGTCACACCTGTGAAAATATTTTCTGGGATAATATAGAAATTGAACAGCAACAGCACACAGCATACAATACCTGCCAGTGCGCCTTTTGCCCAGAATTTTGCCCCGTCACGGGCAGCCATAGCCAGGCAGAACACTGCCATCATCAACCATGGTATATAGTAAGTGTACATATAGCGGTCGTAGCTTACCAGGTTGTAGGCTTCGTCCCCTAAAATGTAAACATATAAAAGCAAATGGAAAATGTAATAGCCAACAAAGCCTACTGTTGTGGAGAAAAGCATTGTGGCAGAACGTTTTTTGCCTTTTTTGTCGCCAAAAACAAAAGCAAAAACAAATATTATAACAATCAGCAGTACCACATTTCTGCCGCTGCCAATCATAGAAACCTTTGTGCCGGAAAAGGCCTGGATAAAGTTGTCCTGAATAAACAGGAATTTGTCACTTTTAGGGCCTATCAGCAGTTCTTTTACCCCTGTAAGAAGCATCTGTACAATGCCCATACCGGAAGATCCGCCGTAGTCGGTGCGGTTTACAGCCAGCACTTTGCCCAAGTGGAACCCCCAGCCAAAGTATGTGCCGCCCACAGTCATAAGCATTACAAAGGCGGCAAAGCATTTGCCGAAGAAGCCTTTGATTTTAAGGAAAACAAAATTTTCCCTGGCCACCAGCATATCAAAGAAAATAACAAACAGAGCTATACAGCCCAGCGCCAGCCCCATATCCTTTGTAAATGTGATAAACATCAGCACAGGCAGAACAGGAATTATGGCATTTTCGTTGCCTTTTTCAGAGAAAAAGTAGACCGCCACAGCACCTGCAAAGGTAAGCGCCATTGGGATGTCTGAATATGCAGTGATATACACCGGTTTCATATATGTCAGAAACTCTGACACTGCAAAGAAAAATGGTGTTATGAAAGCCAGCAGATATACGAAAATTGCACTGTTGGTACTTTTTCTTTCAAATGCTGCTGTAAATGCAGAAAATGCTGCAAACATCAGCACGTCGTAGGCAAAAAAGCCTGTCCATTCAACAAAACGTGTGCCACACCACTGGAAAATATAGGACAGCACAGGCAGTGCCGGTGGTATGGACTGCCCCAGCATACTGGAAGAATAATAGGTGTACAGCCGGTCGTGGTTTTTAATCAGCAGCTGGCTGATACCCCAGAAGGAAAATTCGTCCCATTCGTGCATAATTGGCTGTGCATATGACAGATAAGCCAGCATCAGCAGGCAGGAGGTGGCAAACAGTATAACCCCAGGCTGTAAAAAGTCTGATAATTTTTCTTTTATGTTGTTTTTATACTTTTTCACAGCAAAGGAAGTCACAATCACTGCCGCAATCAGTGTTATTTCAACACCTTTATACAGCATACCAAACATACCGAATATCACAACAATATCGGCTATTGTCACCAGTGACACCAGCGGTGTCAGTGACGGACGTATATCAGCCAGTGCATACAGTGCAAAGGCAAAAGCCAGCACAACAGTCAGCACAAACAATGGAATTATCATATTCCGCCTCCTTTCTGTAAATTTTGTAGTAATAATTAATCAATCTCTTTTTTCAGCATTTCCTGTAAAAATTTCAGCACAGAGCTGATAATACCTGTATACAGGAACAGGTTGAATATGTCACCGGCAGATATTTCAAAATAGTCAGTGACTGTTTTTTCTTCATTGAATATAAAATCGCCAAATGTAAGCTGGTTGCCGGCATACATAGTAGGGTCTATGCGGATGGCAGACACGGTTTTCATAGATGTGTCGGCAGTGTACCAGCCCATTTCACCCTGTACTGGCGTAAGCCAGACGCGTTTATTTGCTGAAAAGCCGGCATCTCCCGGTTCCATATAGTAAACCACCATTTCACCCGGGAATACGGTGTATTCCATATAGAATTTAAGGGATGAAAACTTTGCAATTTCTCTTGTGGCCAGCTGTGGGTCCAGGTCAGTGGTGATAAGTACGCCGTCACGGTTTTCGATACCTGACCATTCCATATCCTGTACTAACATCACCCTATATTCCAGACTGCCGTTTTTTCTGGCCACAGTTTCAGTTACCAGGCCGAAAGCACCTTTTGCCAAAAACAGTGCAACCAGTGCCAGTGCAGTGCCCAGAATTATCCGGCGGGAAGAAATGTTTTTGATTTTTTCAATCATTTCACACTGCCCCCTTTCACCAGACTGAAACTGTACCAGTCGTTTTCATAATTTACTTTATAGTAAGCCATACAGTTGTTGCCCACATTTGATACAGGCCAGTCCACAAACAAATCGCCGAAGTAATCTTCGATAAATGGGCTGGTTTTATCCACCATCAAGTGGGTAACGCCTGCTTTTTTAAATCTTTCATAGAAAGTCTGCTGATATTTTTCCTTTGTCTGCTGCCGGTCAAGACCTGCCACATCAACAGCCAGCTCTTCCACAATTATATTACCGGCAAATTCGTGGGTGTAAACAAACCATCTTTCGCCGTTGTCACCACCACAGTGCAGGAAGATAACGTCTTCCTGGCCAATGGCATCCTGGATGTATTCCACTTTTTCCTTGATATCGAGACGCAGTGCAAAAGAGCGGTCGTTACATTCGATAAAGATGTTGTCATAGCTTGCATAGATGGAGAAAATCAGGAAAACTGCGCCTGTAAATCCAAACAGTGTGCCTTTTGCAAAGAATTTCTTGCCGTCTCTTGCCGCAAGGCAAACAGCCATTACCGCAAAACTGATCCAGGCAATATAATATGGGTAGATATATCTGTTATAACTGCCCAGAGAATAGGATACCTGATCTTTGAAAATGTAAACATAAAGGAACAGATGGAACACATAATACCCCACAAAGCCCACTATGCTGGTGAGATACATCATCGCACTGCGTTTTTTGCCATTTTTGTCACCGAAGATAAATGCGATGGCAAACAGCACTGTAACGATGGCAAAGATAACAGCACCGCTGCCCAGCATAGAAATCTTCACAGTGAAAAAGGCATCAATCATCCGGTTTTTAACAAACACAAATTTGTCAGACTGTGGGCCGAAAAGCAGTTCCTTTACCCCTGTAATCAGCATTTCTACCTGGCCCATATTGGTTACACCACCCAGTTCAAATGGGTTGCGGTTCATAACCTTTACCATGTGCAGTGACCAGCCCATAAAAGAGCCTGCGGCTGTGGCCAGCATAGCTGCGGCGGCAAAGCATTTGCCAAAGAAACCTTTGATTTTAAAGAAAGAAAATTCCTTTTTGCCAACCCACATATCGAAAAATGCTATAAACAGCACGATACAGGACAGGGCAAAGCCCATATCCTTGATGAGTGTCAGCAGCATAAGCACAGGTAACACAGGCATAATGTCACGGCTGTTGTTGTCTGTGGCGAAAAAGTAAACCGCCATTGCACCGGCTGTCACAATACCCAGTGGCACATCAGCATAGGTGGTAATATAAACAGGTTCAAGATATATAATCTTTGTATAAATTTCAAAAATATAAGGGCTGAGGAAACCGAAAAGATAAACTATAAATGCACTGTTCCAGCTTTTTCTGTCAAATGCCGCTGTTAAAGCAGAAAAACAGGCAAAGAACATCACATCATAGCCAAAGAAACAAATCCATTCTGTAAACTGTGGCACAAACCGCTGGAAGAAGTAAGCAATACAGCCCAGTGTAGGCGGTGTGGAGTTGCCGATCATACTGGATTTGTAGAATGTATACAGCTGGTCGTGGATTTTCATCAGATGCTTACTGATGCCCCAGAATGAAAATTCGTCCCATTCACTCATCAGCGGCTGGCGATATGCCAGGAAAATCAGCATAAGCAGGCTGGAGAGAATAAACAGTATAACCCCTGGTGAAAGAAAACTGTTCAGTTTGCCTTTCAGGTCTGTCCTGCATTTGTAAACACCCAGTGCAAAGGCCCCGAATGCTGCCACCCATACAACCACCACGCCAGGTTTCAGAAAATCGTACATTGCCATCAGTGACAGTGCATTTATCAGCACAGCAACTGAAACCAGCGGCGTGATGGCAGGTTTTAAGTCAAATATAAGATGAAGGGCAAGGGCAAACGCCACTATGGCCCCAAATGAAATCAAGCAGTTAAGCAACAAATACCACCGCCCTTTCAGGTAAATAATAAACGATAAGCATAAGCACTGCCGCTATGATTGTGAAAACATAGCTTGTACAGATGCAGGAATAGTCTGTGTTTTTAACATTTTCCTTTGTTCTTGTTGAAAAATACTGGCCGATAACCATACACAGCCCCATAAATGCAGGGCAAAGATAGCGCATCTGCAAACCGATAATCTGTGGCAGTGTAACAGGTGTCCAGGAAAGGTACAGCCCTGTCAGCACTACACCGTATGTCAGCAGTGAACAGATAAGGAAAGTTACAGTTTTATTTATGTCTTCCTTGCGGAAAACACCTGCCTGTTTCACACAGGCCAGCATAACAACCAGCGGTGTGCAATAGTTTATAAGCGGCAGGTTTACATCCATCCAACCCAGCAGACCGCCGCTGAACAGGAAGAATGCATTGTTTTTAAGTGTGTCCACAAACACTGCAACATAGCGCAGTGGATTTTTCAGTATGAAAATCAGCTGTTCCACAGGCCGTGAGTCTTCAATAGGGCGATGAATCACACCATAGTTGGAAAAGGCCTGTGCATACAGGGCTGTGCCCTGATAAACCAGCAGCAGTACCACCAGACTGAAAGCCAGATAAACCAGACGGCTGATGTTTTTATCTTTGAATTTCAGTGTCCATTTTTCTTTTGGAACACAGAAAATCAGCGGTAAAAACACAATGTAGCTCATTTTGCAGGTAGTAAGCACTGCAAAGCTTAAAGCAAAGACAACAGCTTTTACATTGTCAAAACTGTCTGACAGCACGCTGGCAAACATCAGGAACATAAGGGCAAACAGAAAACTGTCGCTGTTGCAGGATGCCGCCATAAAAACAGTCAGCGGTAATGCCATAAGGGTAAACATAATCACCCTGAACCTGCCACAAAATTTCAGCGCAAAGTAACAGCATATACAGTAGAATGCAAGGTTTGCAATTCTGTTTGCATAAAATGCACCCAATGCACCAAATCCTGCAAGTTTTGCAAGGAAGATACCTATTGCCCCAGGAATGTAAGGTATAACCTGGAAAATAAATATGCCCATATTGCCGGCAGTGTCCCCATTTTTCAATGCATTTGCATACCGAACAAAGCGGTGATAAACAGTAGCACCCTCCCTGGCTTTATAACCGTTGTTATATGCCACAGGGAAATGCTGTATCAACAGGTTTACATCGTTTGGGAACTGATGTTTTTCATCAAAGCCCCACTGCCCCTGTGCCATTGTATAGCTGCGCAGGAAATGGGTGTTTTCGTCCGGCACCTGGTTTGGTGGTGTGGCATAAACAAATACCAGCCCCATCACAAACAGCAAAAGACTCATAAACAGTGGCATATTGTTGTTTCTGAATTTTGAAGCAAGACTAAACCCTGTCCACAGAATGATAAACGCCGCTGAAACAACCAATGTACCCTTTGCCTGCCCCAGCCATGCCGGCGAATAGATAACGCGCAGATAATATGTGAAGAAAAAAGAAAGTACAGTCAAAAGCAAACAGCCTATACCGTATACCAGCATAGGCTTTTGTCTGACTGTTTCAAATATTTCTTTTGTTTTGTTTAAAAGATTATTTAATGTTTTATCCATAAATAACGCCGCCGTTATTTAGATGTTGTAAATATCTGTTTTGTAGGAAGACAGGTTGCCGCGGAACCATTCGATAGTTTCTGCAATGCCTTCTTCAAATGTGTAGTTAGGTTTCCAGCCTGTCAGTTTGTTCAGCTCTTTTGCTGTACCCAGCAGTCTGTTAACTTCGCTCTTTTCAGGGCGCAGACGGTCTGTGTCTGTAACGATTTTTGCATTAGGGTTGATCTGGCGGATAAGTTCCTGTGCCAGCTGACCGATGGAAATTTCTTTTTCTGTTGCAATGTTCAGTTCACGGCCGATTGTGTTGTCGTGTTTTGCGATTGTAACAAAGCCGTTGGCTGTGTCTTTTACATAGTTGAAGTCACGTGTAGGTGTCAGTGAACCCAGATGGATTTCTTCTTTGCCTGCCAGCAGCTGTGAAATGATTGTAGGGATAACAGCACGTGCAGACTGACGTGGGCCGAATGTGTTGAATGGGCGCACGATTGTTACAGGTGTGTTGAAGGAACGGTAGAAGCTTTCAGCAATTCTGTCAGCACCGATTTTTGTTGCAGAGTATGGGCTCTGACCCTGGAATGGGTGTTTTTCATCGATTGGAACATACTGTGCTGTGCCGTAAACTTCACTGGTTGATGTAACCAGTACACGGCGTGTGTCCAGGTCGCGGGCTGCCTGAAGAACGTTCAGTGTGCCTTTGATGTTTGTGTCAACGTATGTATCTGGTGAATGGTATGAGAATGGGATAGCAATAAGGGCAGCCAGATGATAAACTGTGTCCATACCTTTCATTGCAACGCGCACACCGTTAGGGTCGCGCACATCGCCCATAATTACATTCAGTGCATTTTTTTCTTCTTTTGAAAATGTATCAATCCAGCCCCATGTGCCAAATGAGTTGTAAGCACAGAAAGCTGTAACGTCGTAGCCTTCGCGGATAAGCTGCTGTGTCAGGTGGGAACCGATAAAGCCGTCTGCACCTGTTACAAGTACTTTTTTGTTAGCCATATATTAATCCTCGCTTGAAAGTTTAGTTCAATTTTTATAAAATTGCATACTTTTAGTTATTATACATTAAATATAAGAAAATTACAATAATTATAAAGAAAAGTTAAGATGTGGTTCATAAATTTTATGCCATATAAAAAGACAATGCTGTTACTGCATTGCCTGTTCCGATTAATGCTATTTTTTTACCACCCTGTATGCCGGTGCATAATGCCGGTGATAAACTTTTGTATGGGAAGTGGGGCGTATGCCGTCTTTCAGATATTCTTTCACTGCATTTTCCGCAGTGTTCAAATCAAAGTCAAAACAATTTTCCCCTGCCATTGCCAGAAACAGTTCCAGCTTTGCCATAAAACCTGCTTCGCTTCCTGTTTTTTCGTTGGCAGATGCTACAAAAGCTGTATTTATTTCTTCCAGCCTGCTTTCATCAATGCCTTTTATGCACAGGCGGATATAGCCGCCGCCTATATCCTGTGAATTTTCCGCAGGCATATCTTTTACCTGCTGCCATTCTTCGTACAGTCTATTTTTTGCCCAGTCAGGATTTGGGATGAGATGCCCCGGACCAAATTCACTCTGGAATATCAGTTTTATATAATCCTGCGGCTGTGCATATGGGTGAATGCTCTTTTCGTTCAGTATGGCAGCTTTCATAATAAATCCCCCTTTGGTCTATATGGTAATTTTAAAGCATTTACTGTAACAATGCAATATATTGTTGAGAGCGGAACAATGTTGTGCTACAATAAAAGTATAAATATGTCAAGGAATGATAATATGCAGGAATATATTACAAAAAAAGAATTACTGGAAGAAATGGGTATTTCCTATGGTCAGCTGTACCGCTGGAAACGTATGGGTATGATACCTGAAAGCTGGTTTATAAAACGCCCGTCTTCAACAGGGCAGGAAACCATACTGCCACGTAAAAAAATTGTCAGAAGAATACAGCAGATTTTGCAGATGATGGAAACACAGTCGCTGGAAAACATAGTTGCAAAGTTTTCTTTCTCCACAGACAATGATGTGATAGAGTTTGAAAGCCTGTACAAATCCCCACATCTTTCAGCGGAATATGTGTCTGCCCTGGGCAATTATTTCAAAAAACCAGGCTATACCGCCATTGAGTATATGATGATTATCTGCTGTGCCGATGTGGCAAAAAAGGAACGTTTTACCACACGACAGTATGTGGATTTGCTGCGTTATGCACTGCCTGTGGCACAGGCCTGCAAAAAATTGGAAACCCGCTGCATCTTTTTCGCCGCCGGCGGCGACTGGCATATTGCCACCATAGACAATACAGCCAATATAACATTTGACAGTGGTCTGCGCTCAATAGGCAATTACAACTTTGAAACTATGTGGGACAAACTGCAGGAAGAATTATAACAAAAAGCACTTATGGAAACCCATAAGTGCTTTTATTTTTTATTCAGGCAGCTGTGTTACCAGCTGATAAGGGGCAAATGCATTGGTGCCTGTTTCCACCACATAAACTTCTCTTCCCAGTTCCTGTTCAACATACATTTCCACATATCTTATATTGTGGTAGTCAAGAAATACGTTGGGCTTGTCAACAGCATCCACCAGCGGTCTTGAAAGGCCATAGTCTGCCAGTGCTTTATCGCGGTGTGGTGCCCTGGACAGCCAGCCGCCATAGGCAACTATGTTGGAATAGAAACTTTCGGTGCGTGGGTGCATTACATCCAGACCTGCCGCCACGTTTATGGACTGGGTGGACAGAAGATAAATATTATCTTTATCCGCGCTCATAGCTTCAAAATACGGCTGTTCCAGCGCCGCCCATTCAACATAGTTTGGATATTCTGCATACAGTTTTTTATAGCCTGGCCAGCTGATGTATGCCACAAAACATAATGTCAGCAGGGCAAAAGTGCATCTGAAAATCAGTTTCGGATTTATTTCGCCTATACAGTACAGGGCAAAAGCAGAAACAGTCCATATAAGCCCCATTTCAACCCAGGACGGAAATCTCATTTCGTATATCAGATACAGCATCAGCAGACCGAAAGTGCCAAACAGACCTATCAGCGACAGGCTTGAAGCACGTGGGCGCAGTGCCAGTACAGACAGGAAACACATGGCAAGAAATACGTAGTTGTAGGATTTGCCTGTACCCATATCCTTTATCTGTTCAATAGTATCTTTTATCAGCTGTACAAAAGAAATATCCTGTCCGCCAGCTGAAATATCCGTCAGCAGTTGGGTGGTAAACCTTTCACTGTCGTAAAAATCCCAGTTGTTCAGCATAATATAATCGATGTCGGTGATTCCCCTGTCTGCAAAAGGATTTTCTTCACCCAACTGAAGTATTTTGAAGTCGCTGTATGCTGTTCTGGCAGCATTGTACTTTGTAAACTCATCCCAGGCCGGGTCGGCTTTATAGGCAAGCACATCCACAGCTTTTGCCCCAAAGGTAGCAGCAAACAAACATACCATAACAACGACAGCCTTCTTTTTGCCAGGTTTATCAAGACAGAAGAATTTATACAGCAACAGACAGGCTGACATACCGCCTACGGCATAGAAACTGGTCCAGCGAATCATTGCGCCGATTGCCGCCAGCGCAATGCCGAAGACTGTTTTTACATTTATTTCTCCCAGATTATCCACCAACATCAGCAAACCTGCTGTCAGAATAATAAAACTGCACTCTGTATACTGAAAAGTGTAGAAAATATGCTCTGCAAAACCAACCATTATGGCCAGCACCATTACTGTTCCGGGTAAATACCCCAGCTTTTTCATCAGTATGTAACCGATAACCGCTATGCTGACCACCACAAAAACCAGCTGGACTATAACATACCAGTTAGTCTGGCATACGGCATACAGCGGTCTTAACAGGGCAGAAAAAATCACGTTTACATATACCATATGCAATGTGTCACTGCCATATGCGCCTGCCGCAATATTGGAAAGTGTGGCATCGTCGTTGGTCTGGAACCTGATACCATAGGTGTTTATTGTCAGAAATGCAGTTGTAACGGCAATTACTATTGCTGTCAGCATCAATATTGTGTTTTTGTGTTTATTATAAAATGCTGTCATAGATTTGCTCCTTCAACTTGTCTGTATAATAAATATACCCTATTCCCTGCCAAAAATCAAACCGTAAACAAAACAGCAGTTTTTTCGTATATTATATCTATTGACTGCAAATATGAAATATTTTAAGATAAAATTAGAGTATTATGCAAACGAAAAGGAGACCGACTATGAGAAAAATTATTATGGACGTTGATACTGGTACTGATGACGCTATCGCTATAATGTGTGCTCTTGCAGCTGAAGAACTGGATGTTGTAGCCATCTGTTCAGTAAACGGCAACCGCGGCATTACATACACAACAGAAAACACCCTGCGCCTGCTGGAATATCTGGGCAGAGAGGAAGTACCTGTATACAAAGGTGCACATCTGCCACTGGTTTCCACACTGCCTGCATGGAGAAGACCGGAAGTACCATACGGCGGCAAAGAATTCAGAGAAATGGAAATTCACGGTGACTGGCTGGAACTGCCACCAAGTGTAAACAAAAAAGCTGAAGATATGGATGCTGTTTCTTTCTACATCAAATATCTGTCTGAAACAAAAGAAAAAGTGACTATTGTTCCTGTTGGTCCACTGACAAACCTGGCACTTGCTTTCAGGGCAAAACCTGAAATCGTTGAAAACATCGAAGAAATCGTTATTATGGGCGCAGCCTATGCCCACGGCAACAAAACTGCCGCAGCTGAATTCAACTGGTGGTGCGACCCGGAAGCCGCAAAAATCGTTATGGACTGCGGCGCCAAAATCACAGTTGTTCCTCTGGATGCAACACACAAAGCCTGTGTAAAAGGCAGCGAAGCTGACATTATCGAAGCTGGTGGCACAAAAGCCTGTCTGGCAGCCGCTGATATGATTAAACAGCGCATCCGTGGCTATTCCACATTCCAGCCAATGGGTGACGATATGGCACCTGTACACGATGCACTGGCTGTTCTGTATATGCTGGACCCAGAAGTTTGTGAAGATGTTCGACCAATGTATGTTGACGTAGACTTCGGCGGCGGCAACTCTGACGGTATGTCCATAGTTGACGTAGACAAACGCTACTTTGACAGAGAACCAAACTGCGACTTTGCATTCAGCGCAAACAGAGAAAAATTTGTTTCCCTGCTGACAAAACTGCTGAAAGCAAGATAATACCACTGTTTTCTATATAACCACAAAAATAAAAGGCACCCGATGGGTGCCTTTTTTATTCAGCTGTATTTATATCAAAACTGTCAAAAATATACATATCAAAACTATCTTTTGCCTGTGCGTATTCCTGTGGGCTGCGCAGTGTCCAGCAGGCGGTGTCTGCACCCATAAGCCGGCAGATTTTCAGTGCAATATTATCTGCATCTGTTGCTTTATAGGATATAAAGTCCGGGCGGGTGATCACATTGCTTACCAGAAAACTGAGAGCGGTGTACAAAGGGTCTCCTTTGAATTTTTCTTCTTTCCAGTATTCCTGTGCCAGCTGGCCGCGGATTACCTGTGGCGCATTGGATTTATACCACATAACGGCACGTGGGTCAAAGGATTTCATACACCAGTGGCCTGTGT
>JAFZDX010000068.1 GCA_017560985.1 Oscillospiraceae bacterium | reverse complement strand
AACAGCAGCGCTACCGCTCACATCCGTTCGCAACGCGCACGAGTGTTATGTGTATATCGGCATATACATATTTATTATAAGGAGAGGCGCTACGCCCTCTCCGCTCCACTTCTCCAGTGTAGGGGACGATGCCCACATCGTCCCGTTTAGCTATTCTCCAAATTCAAATTTTTTCCATCTGATTATATGCTACCACTCTATGCTATCACATACAATAACAGGTACAGCAGTATGAGCTGTTGTGCCTGTTAACTGTTTTATGAGTGTCGCCCTTTTCGCTGCGGTGTTTTTTTATATTCCGTATTACATAAAAGGGGTGATTATGGTAAAATAAAGTTAACAAATAAACTTTACGAGGCGCACTATGAATAAACTGGGTTTTGGCTATCTTCGTTTGCCAAAAATTGATGAAGAACTGAACTATGAAAAAATAAATCAGATCACCGATGCATATCTTGTCGCAGGTGGCAGATATTTTGACACTGCCTACTCCTATCTGGGTGGCAAAAGTGAACAGGCCATCGGTCGCTGTCTGTCTGCACGTCACCCAAGGGACAGCTTTATGCTGGCATCCAAACTGGCTGGCTATGACTGCAAAAGCATTGATGACTGCTGGGCACAGTTCAACACACAGCTGGAAAGATGCGGCGTGGAATACTTTGATGTTTATATGCTGCACTGGCTGAACAAAAAGAATTACACCATTGCAGAAAAATACGACCAATTTGGCTTTTTGCAGCAGTTAAAGGAAAAGGGCCTTGCCAGAAAAACAGGCTTTTCCTACCGGGATACAGCCGGAATATATCGCACAGCCTTTGAGGAAAAGAATAAAAAATTAAAAGCACAGGTTTTACCCTGTGCTTTTACTTTTGTTTACATATTTGCAATAATATCTTTTACATAGGCTGGGAATGTGTTTTCCACCAGTTTGGCGGCTTTGTCCACTTCTTCTGCAGACAGTGAAATTTCCAGCATATCTGTTGGCAGTGCAGTTACAACAGACAGGCCCAGTATAGGCATACCGCAGTGTGCGGTTGTGATTGCTTCGATTACTGTGGACATACCCACAGCATCAGCACCCAGCAGTCTGGCCATCTTTGCTTCTGCCACTGTTTCGTACTGTGGACCTTCAAAGTACATATACACACCTTCGCGGATAGTAAGTGGGCTGTTTTCACCGCATTTTCTGGCAATTTCTCTCAGTGCAGGGGTGTAAACATCTCTCATTTCAAAGAATCTTTCGCCGAATTCATCCACATTTGGTCCGCGCAGCGGGCTGTGACCGAAGATTTTGATGTGGTCAGAAATAATCATTACATCGCCAACGCCGTATTCTTTGTTGATAGCGCCGGATGCGTTTGTGATAATAGTTTTTTCCACACCCAGCAGTTTGAACAGGCGGATTGGAATAACCAGCTGTTCAAAGTCATAGCCTTCATAAACGTGGAATCTGCCGGACATACAGATAACTTTTTTGCCTGCAACTGTGCCTGCAATCAGTTTGCCTGCGTGGAACGGTGCAGTGGAGATAAGAAAGTTTGGAATATCTTTGTAGTCAATAACCACAGGGTTTTCCAGTTCATCAGCAAAACCACCCAGTGAAGACCCCAGAATGATTGCTATTTCTGGTGTAAAAGGCAGTCTCTCTTTTACATAATCAGCGCTTTTTTTGTAAAATTCAAAATTGTACAGGTCCATAGTATCCTCCGCCTTATTTTAGTTATTTTCAGTATAGCATACAAAGCCATAGTGTGCTATACTTATTTCAATAATATTTAAGAGGTAATAACTATGTATAACAAAATAGAAGAATGGATAGACAGTCTGCCATTGCAGACACTGCCTGAAAATGTGGCAGCTTTCAACTTTAACCTGTACGACGACGGTGACAACTGGTGGAGCGTGGAACTGGTGGCCTGTGACCGCTTTGATGTGCTGGACCAGGACTGGGCCTGTGATGAAATCGCAGACTTTGGCACACGCGATAACCCTTTCAGCTGGGAAGAAGCAGCCGACTGGAACGATATTCAGGAAGAAGTAAACACAGCTTTGAAAAAATATCTGGAAAACGGCGAATTTGCCGATGTGCTTAAAGGCTATGATGCAGTAGGCTGTGGCTTTGTTGACGGTAATATATACATTCTTTATATAAAATAATCTGAAAGAAAAGAGAAAAGTATGGAAAGTAAAAAATACTGTGTATGGTGTGGCAATGCATACGACCATTCGCTGACAGTTTGTCCGTCATGCCATAAAAACCCTGACCCTAAAGAAAATCAGCTGGCTGACTGGCTGTACAGCCATACAAAAGACAAGCTGAAAGGTGATATAGAAGGCACACTTTATAATAAACTGAAAAACTGGGCACTGAGCAACCTGTACAGCATGGTGCTGGGTGTTACTGTGGTTACCACTGCGGTGACTGTGGCATCTGCTGCTGACAACGGCCATATCCAGCCGGTTACACGGCCACCAGCTGCCCTGAACAGCCAGGAAGAACCAACACCTGTGGTAAACGGAGACGCAATGGACTATACCCAGCTTATGCTGGATGACTACCGGATGGGCCTGATGACCTGTGGCGGCGACAGTATGATGTTCTATGACTTCTGGCTGCCACCAGAATATGGCATTACAGGTCTTCACCATGCCTTTGACGACTTCTGGGATGGACAGGAATATGACACATCTGGTGTTGTAAAAACAATGTCTGCCCCAAGCTACGGCAGTTTTGCCCCAGCAGAGCCACAGACTATTGTTGCCCAGCAGTTGCTGAACCGCGGCTATGAAATCTTTGTTCTGCAGTGGTCACATTATATGTTCCTGACTGAAGATGCAGTGAAGTCAGACTACAGACCTACATATCTGGTAACCTTTGCCAATATAGACGGTACCTGGTACATTGCAGAAGAACTGAATATCTTTGACAGATATGATGAAACATCTCAACAGCTGATTATTTAGGAGGCCGCTATGATTTGTAAAAAATGTAATACTGACAATATTATAAAGGCTGGATACTGCAAAAACTGTGGCACAGCCTTTACCCAGGAAGAAAGAGATGCCGCTTTTTCTGCCACAATCTACGGCAAAATTGACAAGGTAAAAGACGGCTGGGACAAAGTGACCAGCATTGCAAACCTGTCTGTAATCACTGACAATACCATAGTAAAATATGGTCTGCTGGTGGGCATTATCCTTGTGGGGCTGTTTACAGGCCGCAGTCATGGCGATGCTATGACTATCCTTCAGGGCAATGATTATTCCGTACAGTACAATACAGAATTACAGGAATATTATGTGCTTACACAGCAGGACAGCGTGGTGCTGAATCTTTATCTGCCAAAACAGGCTGAAAGCATTGATATCAGAAGAAACACTCTGGACGGCGGTTTTATCAGCCAGGAAATTGTTTCTGCTGACAGCGAAATTGTTATTCCACGTGATGACAGCACTGTTTGTACCATTACAGCACAGTATTCTGGCTCCAGCGAAGAAATGGTGCTCTATGTGGTAGGGCAGTAAAGTTATGAAAATCGAAAAAGTAACCACAGAAAATATACATCTGGCGGCTTT
>JAFZDX010000010.1 GCA_017560985.1 Oscillospiraceae bacterium | reverse complement strand
TTCCTACGCTTCCCTTTATCCGCCGCTGGCGGCGGTCAGCTCCGTCACCCCCAAACGCGGAATATGTACCTTATTGCCTTACAAACAGTGGCGCTACTGCTCACATCCGTTCGCAACGCGCACGAGTGCTATGTGTATGTCGGCATATACATATTTATTATAAGGAGAGGTGCTACGCCCTCTCCGTTCCACCTCTCCAGTGTAGGGGACGATGCCCACATCGTCCCGTTTTGCTATTCACCAAATCCCAATTTGTCCAACAGTAAGGGCGCACTTCTATACATTGTATTCTGCTATGTAGTGTGAGCAACGATAAAAGCCAAGGCGCAAAATGCAACTTGGCTTAAACTGTTTTACGCACACACGGGTAATGCCCCGCTTTTAATTTTTGTATTATTTTCTGAAACCGCCGCCACGACTGCCGCCACCAGAGCGGAAAGAACCGCCGCGACTGCTGCTGCCGAATCCGCCACTGCGTGATGCGCCGCCAAAGGAAGATGGACGCGAAGATGATGAGAACGAACCACCGCGGGAACCTGATGAAAAAGAACCACCACGGTTTGAAGAACCAAACCCGCCTGTCCTTGATGAGCCAAAAGTATTATTGCCACGAGGCGGACTGTTGTTTCTGTGTGTAGTGTGGGTATGCACCACTGTGCGTGGTGGCACATAGGTTCTGCCCATACCGCCCATAGGTGTAACCACTGTGCGGCGTCTGCGTGGACGTGAAACTATCCACACCAGCAAAAGCACTACCAACAGGAAAATTATAATCATCAGTATATCATCGTCTATATCCGCGCCTGTATGTGTATGCTGTTCAATATACTGTGATCCTTTCACATTTATGTCATAATGGTATTCATACATTGAAATCAGGTCTTCAAAAGCATTTTCAGCACCGGAGTCCAGACGTTTTGCCTTAAAGTCAGCTTCTGTAAAGTTGCTTTGCAGTATATCTGTCAGCTCATCATCGGGGAAAGCATAGATAAGGTCTTGTCCCTGCACGATTACTGCATCCACATCGTCAACTGCTATCAGGAATACACAGCTGTTACCGGACAGATTTGTGTCCATACCATGTTGGATGGCCACATCAAAAATATCCTGGCCGCCAACTGTATTGATTGTAACCACCTGAATTTCAGCCCCTACCAAAGACACCAATCCATTGTTCAGTTCTGTCATATAGTTTTCTGTATCAGCTGACAGCACGCCTGCATTATCCTGTACATAAACACCGCTTGGCAGTATTTCGATATGATCAGCAGGCTGTCTGGCCTGGCCTATAAAAAACGAACATACTACAACAAGGATGAATACAGTCCAGGCAGTACCTCTTTTTTTAAAAAATTCCATTTGCTCTCCCGATAATCAATAATTTCTGTTTATACTGCTGTTGAAGACAGTTTTATCTCAGTTCCAGCAGTTTCTGTTTCAGTTCGCCTTCAATTCTGCCCAGTTCAGCTTCTGCTTCCTTGCGCTTTTCAGCGCCCTGAACCTGGATTTTCATAACTTCATCCAGTGTTTCGATAAGTTTTTTGTTTGTATGCTGGAGAGTCTGAATATCAATAATGCTTCTTTCTGCTGCTTTGGCAGTTTCAATAGTGCTTGTTTTCAGAATTTCTGCATTTTTCTTCAGCATCCGGTTTGTCAGTTCTGTAACTTCCTGCTGTGCTCTTGTTGCTTCTTTGGAATGTTCCAGACCCAGTGCCAGAACCATCTGGCTTTTCCACAGTGGGATTGTATTCACCAGACTGGACTGGATTTTTTCAATCATCAGTGTGTCATTATTCTGTAACAGACGTGTCTGTGGACCCATCTGTATAGAAATCTGTCTTGTCAGTTCCAGGTCGTGGATTTTCTTTTCAAAACGATTGATAAGATTTACAAAATCATTATATTCCTGTGCTGCATCAGGGCTGTTGGATGCTTCTGCTTTTTTGCGCAGTTCTTCCAGCTCATTTGCTCTTACATCAGCCAGGCGTTTTTTACCTGCAATGATATACATTGTCAGTTCTTTATAGTATTTTTCATTAAGCGCATACATCTGGTCCAGCATTGCCACGTCTTTCATCAGTGTAATCTGATGTGCTTCCAATGCAGCCACGATTTTGTCCACATTTTTTTCAGCAGATGTGTATTTTGTTTTCAGGTTTTCCAGCACGTCAACCTGTTTTTTGAAAATGCCCAGGAAACCTTTCTTTTCTTCTTCAGCATCAAAATCTTTCAGTTCTGTAACCAGTTTTGCCAGGTCATCACCGATAGCGCCCAGGTCTTTGGTTTTTACGCTTGCCAATGCATTTTCAGAGAAAGATGCAATGTTTTTCTGTGCGGCTGAACCATACTGCAGTACCAGACTGGAGTTTGCAATATCAATTTTTTTGCTGAATTCATCAACAACTTTTCTTTCTTCTTCGCTGAGTGCACTTTCGTCCAGTTTAATGGCGTTCAATTCTCTGATGCGCTGTGCTTCTGCTGCCTCTTCAGCTGCTTTTTTTGCCGCTTCAGCTTCTTTTGCTGCAGCTTCTGCTTCAGACAGTACAGCCTGTGCTGCTGCAAACTCTGTTTCAAGTGTCAGCTGTGGTGCCTGTGGCTGTTCCAGTTCAGGTTCCAGTGTAAGTGTTGGGATGTT
>JAFZDX010000067.1 GCA_017560985.1 Oscillospiraceae bacterium | reverse complement strand
TATGGCCCGGTAGTTCAGTTGGTTAGAACGCTAGCCTGTCACGCTAGAGGTCGTGGGTTCGAGCCCCATTCGGGTCGCCAATTGTGTGCCTCTGTAGCTCAGTCGGTAGAGCAGGGGACTGAAAATCCCCGTGTCGTTGGTTCGATTCCGACCGGAGGCACCACAATAAAATTAAAAAATAAGCGGGTTTAGCTCATCTGGTAGAGCGCCACCTTGCCAAGGTGGAGGTAGCGAGTTCGAGCCTCGTAACCCGCTCCACAGATGGCGGCGCCTTAGCCAAGTGGTAAGGCAGAGGTCTGCAAAACCTTTATTCACCAGTTCAAATCTGGTAGGCGCCTCCACAAAAAAAGACAACAGAGAAATCTGTTGTCTTTTTTATTTTTACATTTACAAATTTTTAATGGGAGCTTTATCAGCTCCCATTTTTTATATGTTGCTTTTTTCTCTTAATTCATCCATTATAGAATCCAGTTTCATACTAAGCAATGCACATTCATACAGTTTTGCAGCACTGTCATCAGTAAATTCATAATCTTTTTTATATCTCAGCTGATGTTCAAGACTTGCCCAGCAATCCATTGCAATTGTGCGCAGTTGAATTTCAACTTTCATCATTCTTTTTTCGTTTTCAAGAAAGATTGGTACTGCTACTATAAGATGAAGGCTGCGATAGCCATTGCCTTTAGGGTCATTTACATAGTCTTTGCGTTCAATCAGCTGCACATCATCCTGGCTGAGTAATGCATCCGCCAGGGTGTATACATCTTCCACAAAAGAACATATTACTCTTACACCAGCTATATCGTTCAGATTATGTTCAACTGATTCAAATGAAAATGGAAAACCACGTCTTTCCAGTTTTTCGACAATACTACTGAATGATTTAAGCCTGGTTTTAATACTGTTTATAGGGTTTCTGTCGTGCTGCAGTGAATACTGTGCATCCAGTACTTTAAATTTGGTTTCCACTTCCAGCATAGCACATTTATAATAGGTCATCAGACGCTGCATATCAATGCTTTTTTCTTGTAACCAGTCAAGCATATCAGATGGTATAGAGTTTATTTTTTCAGCCATAACAATAGCCTCCTTATCATTCTGATTTTATTATATCAGTAAAAAGTGAAAAATTAAAGTTGTTATTATAAATTTATTGTTAACATAAAATAGTATTTATGTTATACTTACTTTATAAATATGAGGATTAATAATATGGCAAAAGAAAAATTAAAAACTATATATGTATGTACCAATTGCGGTGAAGTTTACCACAGATGGCAAGGGCAGTGTTCTTCCTGCAAAGAATGGAATACAATAACAGAAGATGTAATTGATACTTCTCCTGCATCAAGCAAAACAACTGCTTTTTCCAATCACAAACCTGTAAAATTCAGCCGGTTAAGTGATGTTGATGCAGATGAAAATAAAAACAGGATTAAAACCGGAATTTCAGAACTGGACAGAGTTCTTGGCGGTGGTATTGTTCGCGGTGCAGGTATGCTGATAGGCGGCGAACCAGGCGCCGGTAAATCCACATTACTTTTACAGGTATGCGGTAACCTGTGCAATGATTATACAGTTGCCTATGTAAGCGGCGAAGAATCTGTTTCCCAGATAAAGCTCCGTGCAAACAGATTGGGGATAAATGGCAAAAACATTGCCATTGCCACAGAAACTGATGTATTTTCAATTTGCCGGTCCATAGAGGAATACAAGCCTGATATACTTGTAATTGACTCTATACAGACAATGAATTGCTCTACGGTCACTTCCAGTCCTGGCAGTGTTTCACAGGTGAGAGAATGCACATCGCTGTTATTGTCTACAGCCAAAAAATGTGATACAGCACTTTTTATTGTTGGTCATGTGAATAAAGATGGTGCTATCGCCGGGCCAAAAGTAATGGAACATATAGTTGATACCGTTCTGTATTTTGAAGGTGACAAAACATTGCCTTATCGTATTTTAAGAGCCAGCAAAAACAGATATGGCTCCACAAATGAAATAGGTATGTTTGATATGTCCAGCAAAGGTATAGTGGAAATTCTGAATCCATCAATGATGTTGCTGGAAGGCAAAGGCAGCCGGATAAGTGGCAGCTGTGTAACCTGTGTAATAGAAGGCTCGCGACCAATACTCACCGAAATACAATCTCTTACTACTAAAACCAATTTCGGTACTCCAAGACGTGCCGCTGCAGGCATAGATTACAACAGGCTTAATCTGTTACTCGCCGTTCTGGAAAAAAGAGCTGGCTTCTTTATACAGAATATGGACATATATATAAATGTCGTAGGTGGTCTGGAACTGGATGAAACCAGCATAGATCTGGCAGTTATTCTCAGTGTTTTCTCTGGCCTTACTGATAAACCTATCCCAGATGATATGGTTGTGTTTGGTGAAGTAGGTCTTGGCGGTGAAGTCAGAAATGTGGTCAACATTGACCTGCGCCTGAAAGAAATACAGCGACTGGGATTCAACAAAGTAATTATACCTGCACAAGGTGTAAAACAAATTAATCCTGAAGAATATAACCTTGAAATTTACAGTGTATCAAATGTAAAACAAGCGATACATCTTATTTAAAATGTTTAAATTCTCCTTTTCTTAACCATAATATTGGAAAGAAAGGGAGAATTTTTTATGAAAAAATATTCTTTAATTACTCTTTTGATTGTATCTCTGCTTTTGCTATTGTCTGTGAACAAAGATATGAGCGACATAAAATATGTCAAAGGGACACATATAATGAAAAGGCAGTATGCACCTGTTGTAAATGTATCAGGAGAATTTGACTATACAGATAAAACTGATATTTTACTGGGATTCCCATTGTTTATTAAAGATGTTTATATAAAAGAAAACACATACGTTACAAAAGGTCAGGCTCTTTTTTCTGTTGACAGGGCAAAAATGGCTTCTATGCTGTCTGAAGATTCAACAGAAGAATTAGCTGGATTTTTTGAAATAAGCGATTTATCGAACTTTGAAGCCCCAATGACAACATTTAAACAAGAAGATATTATAAACATTCCGGATGTAGTGTATTCTCCTGATAACGGAATAGTTGAAACTTTAAACATTTTTCCAGGCAGCATATCTTTACCTGACCAGAAATTGGTTTCCATATCACATACTGATGAAATTGTAGCAAAATTTTCATTATCACAATTAGATTACGGCAAAATAAATATAGGGGATAAGGTAGAAATAAAACCAGTTGCATTCAGTTATAAAAAATATACGGGTACTATTTCTGATAATAATACTTTAATAAAGAAACAAAATTCTTTGACTGGGAGTAAAACCGTAATAGAAGTTTCAGCAACCATAGATAATACTGACAAATATGTATGTGATGGTCTGGGTATAAATGGTGTTGTATACTGTGGTCCATCAAAACGGATTAATACATTGAACTATGATTTTGTTTATCAGGATGGAAAAGAGCAATTTGTATATATACTTTACAATGGTAAAGCCAAGAAAAGAAAAATAAATACAGGTATAGAAACAGATACTTATACACAGATATTGACAGAGTTCAGCCCGGATACCATTTTTTTGTCCGGAGATTTAAAAGAAGGCGACAGAATAGTTATAGTCGGTTAATTATGGATTGGTTTAATTTCAAGAAAACTATGAAGCCATATAAAATGGCTATTATTTCTGTTTTTATATCTGTATTTTCTATTAACATAATTTCTTTAGTTTCTATGGCAGGCAAAGCCGAAATATCGAAAGAACTTGATGGTGTAGGAATGAATGGTATGACTGTTACAGCGTATAATTCACTGAACGAAAATGTAACGGATATTGATTTGTATAATATTCTGTATAGAAATGAAAATATAACACGGTTAACTCCTGTACTGTATGATAGTACGACTGTCATATTGAATACCGGAAAAGAAATCAACGCTATGTGTTGGGGTATTTCTCCAATGGCAAAAGATATTGTAAATCTCTTACAGATACACGGCAGAATGTTATCACAGTCTGATGTGGATAATATGAATTTTGTCTGTCTTGTAGACGAAAATATAGCAAAAGCAGCATACGGACGCAGTAATATAGTAGGTAAAGATATATATATTTCAATAGGCCAGGGAATTTATAAATTCAACATAGCAGGTGTGGTCAATAAAACCAGCAATATATTAAATGGTATGAGCGGACAGGTAATACCTGATTTTATTTACATTCCATTTACAATTATGTCAAACATAGGTTATAGAGAAAATTTAGACCAGATAATTGTAAACGTAACTGATGAAATAGTAAACGAAGAACAACTGGAACTGCAGATTAAACAGGACCCACACTTCAATACAGCAACAAGACTTAGTATAAGTAATTTAAGCCAGCAAAGGGAATCTATCACCAATATAGTAGATCTGGCATTTGCTGCATTGTTTGCAGTGTCTTGCGTTGCAATAATAGTATGCAGCATATCTGTTGCAACAAGCGTCAATACCGCTGTAATACAATCACGACACGATATAGGAATAAAACTTTCACTGGGGGCCAAGAAAAGTGAAATAATGTTTGAGTTTTTACTTTATTCACTTATAGCCAGCATCATCGGTATCATATCAGGAACAACAGTTGGATATCTTACTCTGAAAACAATAAATATAATTTTTGATAAAATTTATAGATTTGATTATACATTGCTATTATCCGGTATTTCTGCTACAATTCTATTGACAATAATTTTCAGCCTTTATCCCAGCTGGCAGGCAGCCAGCCTTTTGCCGGTAAAGGCATTAAGCAGGGAATAGAAATGAAATACTGTATTCTGGATACATCTGACAAAGAAATATCTGAAAAAATGGTTTCTTTAGGCTATCAATGTGTAAATGTGATACCATCAGACCGCGTCAGTCCACCAATTTGCCGCCATTCTGATGTTTTATATAAAAAACTGAAATCTGATACTATCATTGCTTCTGCTTGCCAAAAGGATAATTTCAAGCAGATAGAGAGATTAGGCTATAAAATAATTGTAAATGATGATCTGAAACCAGGTTATAAAACAGAAAGTTATCTTAACTATATATTTAATAACAAATATCTTATATATAATTCTAAGACTGCTCAAAAACCACCGGCAAAATTTTTGGAAAACATAACAGAAATAAAAATAAACCAAGGATATACAGGGTGTTCCACAATTACTGTAAACGAAAATGCGTATATCACAGATGACCAGGGAATATATAAAACATTGAAAAACAATGAAATAGACTGCTTACTGATTCCAAAAGGGGAAATTGTGCTGGACGGATATAATTATGGTTTTATCGGTGGGGCATCTGTAAAACTAAATAATAAGGAAATATTATTTTTCGGGGACTTTGCAGATAATAATATAAAACAGATGATTATAAATTTTTTATTAAAATACAATATGAATGCTTTATTTATAGAAAATAAAAAATTAACCGATGTAGGTTCTGCAATAATTCTTTAAATATTGAATTTTAAATTAAAATCAGCCTTGAAGAAAGGCTGATTTTTTCTTGATTATATGTAGGGAGTATGCTATAATTTAATTGTAATTACTTCACTAAATAAAAATTTAGCGAAATAAAGGGCAGTAAAAAAGACGCTTTTGGCCTTATATTGTTATTCATAATAATATCATTTATTAATATAATTAATTCATTATTTTTAATTTAATATATCTGTTTTTAATCCTATTACAATTTGTCTAATAAAATCTATTTCAGGAGTTTAATTATGGCTAATTCCAAACCAATTATCTATTCAGACTTTTCAGATGCACCAGCATTCCTGAAAGAATTTCTTTATTATATGCAAACCATTAAAGGTTTATCTCCACGCACTGTTGAAGCTTATTATATTGATTTAAATCTTTTCCTCAAATATATTTATCAGAAAAAAAATAACTGTATTGACAATGAAACTATTCACTCTGTCAATATCAGTAATTTTGATCTGAACACATTGTCAACTATTTCACAAAGCGACATACTGGATTTTCTTTATTATACTATGAATCAACGTGCTAATTCCTCAGCTTCCAGAGCAAGAAAATTATCAAGTCTACGTGGTTTTTTCAAATATATGGTTCAGAAAACACATCAGCTTGAAACAAATCCCTGTGAAAATATAGAATTACCACAGAATAAAAAGCGTTTACCTAAATATCTGACTTTGGAACAGTGTTATGAATTGCTTTCAAATATAAATTCAAAATTCGCAAGCAGAGATTATTGTATCGTAATGCTTTTTCTTAACTGTGGTATGCGATTGTCAGAACTTGTAGGCATAGATATTAAAGATATTCGCGATGATACTTTAAGAATTATCGGTAAAGGCAATAAAGAACGCACAGTTTATCTGAATGCAGGTTGTCTGAAAGCAATAGATGATTATCTTATTGACAGAAATGCGCTTGTCTCCCCTTCAGTTGAACCCGCATTGTTTATATCAGCAACACAGAAAAAACGTCTTACAACAAGGAGTGTTCAGCTGATTATAGAAAAAGCGCTGAAATCAGCAGGTTTGGATGGAATGGGTTTTTCAACACATAAACTTCGTCATACAGCTGCTACACTGATGCACCGTTCAGGTGGTGCTGATATGCTGGCTTTGAAAGAAATACTGGGACACGAACATGTTTCAACAACAGAAATCTATACACACTTATCAGATGAAGCACTTATGAAAGCGGCCAAGTCTTCCCCTTTGTCTACTTTCAAAAAGCCTGTAAGGAAGCCTCAGATTGCATTTGATAATGAATACAAAGAGGATTAATTTATATAAAATATTTTACTGTAAAATCAATAATGTAGACCATCGCTATTGTTGATGCATAAAGTGAAAGATTTATTATTTCTTTTCTCGGATTATATTTATTGTTTAGTATTTCAGTTGTTATGGTCATAGTGTATAATAATATAATCATTACCACTGAAGTGTCTTTTATAATAAAATCCAGGAATAGTTTGGAAAAAGAAAAATTATTCCGACATAAATTACCTGCATAAATGCAGGAATTCTGTACTGCAATAATAAATGGAACTGATATAGATAATCCTTTAAGAACACCGGAATATTTCAGAATTAATATAGAACAAACAGCAAGTAAATCCCTTTTCAAATATTGTACATACACGGCAAATTTGCTCTCTGCTGCACTTTTTAATATTAAATCTACACAGGTTACCTTTTGTATAAATGCCATATTACGGCTGTTTTTAAAGGCAAAGTCGCAACCAATAAAAACACCTGCAATATATATAATAATCAGTAAAATAAGTAATATATCTTTATGTTTTAATTTTTTATTTTTTGTTTTTTTATAAATCATAATTTAAATTCCGGAGAAACTATGGATAACGTTATTATCAGAAAAGCAACAGTTGATGATTGTTTTGCAATAGCAGAAATAATTAAGTACAGTCTTGGTTACGATAACTCCCCTGCATTGATAAAATCAAACCTTGAAACCATTTTAAAAAACGATGCCGATATTGTGTTTATAGCTGAATATTCTGGCCAGCCTGTTGGTGTAGTTCATGCAGAAAATTATAACAGTCTGTACGCACCACCACAGAAAGAGCTGATGAGCCTGGCAGTAAAAGAAGACTATCAGAATATGGGTATAGGAACAGAGCTTGTTAAACAAGTCGAAAATTGGGCAATGGAAACAGGTCGGTGTGGTATTAGAGTTTTAAGTCAGCAGCGACTGGAAAAAGCACATAAATTCTATGAACATCTGGGCTATGAATATGTAAAAATCCAACTTAATTTTGAAAAATATTTTTAAATATTGACACCTATAATACCACCTGAAATACCTGCAAACATAACTGCACAAATTTTGGAAATATATATTTCATTGAAAGAAAACAATCCAAATTTGATAGCTATCAGAGTTATCAGACAACTGAATATCAATCCAACTGCTATACCGGTTATAAATCCTTTTTCTTTATAGGTTTTACCCAGTAAAAAGCTGTCTATAAATGATGAACACGTAAGAAGAACAGTGGTAATCGGTATAAGTATATAATCAGGTGTATCTATCCTGGTTATTGTAAAAGCGGCAATGCACAGTAAAAATATAAGTGTCATTATACATAAAACAATGTATGTAAACAGATAAAAAAGATATTTTTGCCAGGGTCTGGCTGTCACTAAAAATTTACTAAACAAAAAAACACCCCCATCGAATAGTAAATACTATTCACAGGGGTGTAATTTTATTACTCAATTATAGTGTAAATTAAGCTTCCAGTTTTTCAACTTCAGAAATAGACCATCTTTTTACACGGATTTTTGAAGATGCAGATTCAATAACAACTGTATCTTCTTTGATGCTGATAACTCTACCAACAATACCACCAGCTGTAACTACGCCATCGCCAATTTCAAGTGTGTTACGCAGTTCCTGCATTCTTTTTTCTCTTTTTTTCTGTGGAGAAATAAGCATAAAGTACATAACAGCCAGAACAATGATGAAAGGCATTGTATTTGACATCAGCAGGCCCCAAAAGGAATCTGTAGCTGCAGCTTCTAACATAAAGAACATAGTTTTTACCTCCTAATAAACTAAACTATAATATATCATATTTTTTATTATAATGCAATATTTTAAATGCGTTTATCCAGCAAATCCACATATTTTCTGTAGAATTCTTCAAATGTGCCGTTATCCATAGCTTCTCTGATTTTTTCCATAAGGTTATTATAGAAATACAGGTTATGCATTACACAAAGTCTCATACCCAGCATTTCTTCTGCTTTGAACAAATGACGAAGATATGCACGGGAGTATGTGCGGCATACTGGGCAGTCGCATTCAGGGTCAAGCGGAGAATCATCTGTCCGGTATTTTGCATTTTTAATATTGATAATACCATTCCAAGTGTTCAGATGACCGTGACGGGCATTACGGGATGGCATTACACAGTCAAACAAATCAACACCGCGATGTACTGCTTCAAGAATATTTCCCGGTGTGCCAACACCCATAAGATAACGGATTTTATCTTTTGGCATATGTTCTTCTACTACAGAAATAACGTGATACATTTCTTCTTTTGTTTCACCAACTGCCAGACCGCCAATGGCATAACCGTCCAGGTCGAGTTCACTGATTCTCTTCATATGGTCAACACGGATATCATCATAACAGCTGCCCTGGTTGATACCAAACAGCATCTGGTTTTTGTTGATTGTATCATCAAGACTGTTAAGTCTGTTCATTTCCGCCTTACATCTTTCCAGCCAGCGTACAGTTCTGTCAACAGACTGTTTTGTGTAGTTGTATTCAGCAGGGTTTTCAATACATTCGTCAAATGCCATTGCTATTGTTGAACCAAGATTTGACTGAATCTGCATACTTTCTTCAGGTCCCATAAATATTCTGTGACCATCAATATGAGATGCAAATGTTACGCCTTCTTCTTTGATTTTTCTAAGGCTTGCAAGTGAGAATACCTGGAATCCGCCAGAGTCTGTGAGAATAGGTTTTTTCCATGTTGTAAATTTGTGCAGACCACCCATCTGTTTTACTACTTTATCAGTAGGACGGAGATGAAGATGATAAGTATTGCTGAGCATTACCTGGCAGCGGATTTCTTCCAGGTCCTGTGCTGACAGAGCACCTTTAATTGCACCAGCAGTAGCAACATTCATAAAAGCAGGTGTCTGTACTGTACCGTGAACGGTTGTAAACTCACCGCGACGTGCAGTTCCTACATTTTTTATAAGTTTATACATAAATACCTCGGTTAATAAATAAACATAGCATCACCAAAACTGTAAAAACGGTAGTTTTCTTTTACAGCGTGGTTATATGCTGTCATTGTGTTTTCATAGCCGGCAAAAGCACTTACCAGCATAATAAGTGTGCTTTCTGGCAGATGGAAGTTTGTGATAAGTCCATCAATTACACCGAATTCATAGCCAGGATAAATGAAGATATTGGTATCCATACTGCATGCCTTGATGCAACCGTGTACTTTCCAGCAGGATTCCAGTGTTCTTGTACTTGTAGTACCAACTGAAATAACTCTTCTTCCCTCTTGTTTTGCCTTCATTATTTCCTGAGCTGTATCTTCTGGGATTTCAAACCATTCGCTGTGCATTTCATGTTCCAGAATATTGTCAGTTTTAACAGGTCTGAAGGTACCGATACCTACATGGAGGGTGATGTATTTGATAATTACACCTTTTTCAATCAGTTTATCCATCAGTTCTTTTGTAAAGTGAAGGCCAGCTGTAGGTGCAGCTGCAGAACCAAGAATTTTGGCATATTCAGTCTGATAAAGACTGCCGTCCTTCAGTTCTTCTGTGATGTAATGTGGCAATGGCAGTTTACCAACAATATCCAGTGCTTCAAAAAGTGTCTGTGTATCGTAAGTAAATTTAACCAGTTTATTGCCGTTTTCAAGTGACTCGAGAATTTCACCTTTAAGTACACCACGACCGAATAGAACTACATGGCCTGGCTGCAGGCGTTTGCCTGGGCGTGCCATACATTCCCATACATCCTGCTGTACCTGTTTCAGCATAAGAAATTCACAGGCTGCACCTGTGGTTTTTGCGCCATAGAGTCTGGCTGGCAGAACCTTGGAATTGTTCAGTACCAGAATATCGCCAGGTTTCAGCATATCGTATATATCTCTGAAAGTTTTGTCAGAGTAGTTGAAGGGATTATTTTTGTCTACACACAGCATTTTACAGCTATCACGTGGAATAGCAGGTGTCTGTGCAATCTGCCGTTGTGGCAAATCAAAAAAATAATCGCTTTTGTTCATTAATGTTTTGCTCATTTATAAATCCTCTTTTTAAAGTTAAACATCCTTTATAACTAAATTATTATATTATAAATACAACCTATTTTCAAGAGTTTAAATAGCATTTAATTTGAAGTAAAATATCAATATAATTACTAAATCGAGGAATTACAATGAAAAAGTATCTCAGCCTTTTAATGTCATTTATTTTTATGTTTTCTTTCACCGCCTGTGTACGAAGCGACAATATTCCTGAAACTGAACCAACACCGGAACCTACCCCAACAATTCGTCCAGCAGATACAGTAAGTTTTGTAGCAGCCGGTGACAATCTTATTCATGGTTCTATCTTTCTGCAGGCTGCAAGACGCAGCACCGATGGCGGTTATGATTTTGACTATGCTTATGAAAATACCGAAGATTATTTTGATGACTTTGATGTACGGTTTATAAATCAGGAAACACTGGTAAATGATGCATATACCCCAAGCCATTACCCACAGTTTTCAACTCCTGTTGATTTGGGTGAAAAGGTTCTTGAAATGGGTTTTGATGTAATAGGTACATCAAATAACCATTCCTATGACAAAGGTGTAAAAGGCATCCGTTCCTCACTGGATTACTGGAACAGCAAGGATGTGGTCAATGTTGGTTTTTATACCGGTGATGACAGCAAAGATATTAAATATCTGACTGTAAACAATATTAAAATGGCTTTCCTTGCCTATACATACGGCACTAATGGTCTATCTATCTATGACGAAACATCACCATATATAATAAGATGTGATGATTTTGAAACAATAGACAGACAGGTTGCAATAGCAAAAGAAAACTCCGATATAGTTATTGTATCCTGCCACTGGGGCTGGGAAGATACAAATAATGTGAATGACTATCAGAAAAATGTAGCCAGACACTTAAACGAAATAGGTGTAGATGTTATCATTGGCACACATCCACACGTTATACAGACCTGTGAATGGTATACAAACGATAAAAATGACAATAAAACACTTATCTGCTATTCCCTGGGTAATTTTATATCAGGCCAATCCAAAGGCAATAATATGCTGGGTGGTCTGTTCCAGTTCAATATAGTAAAAACTTATGATGAAAATGAAAATCATACAATATCTGTTGAACAGCCATATTTCGTACCTACAATTACTCATTATGATTATGAGTACAGTAATATAAGAAATTATATTCTGGCCGACTACACAGCTGAGCTGGCAGCAAAACATGGTGTTAAAGCATATGATTCACGTTTTTCATATGATTATATAGAAAATATTGTTTATAATGTAATTCCTGAAGAATTTCTTCTATACAAATAGTAAAAAAGCCATTGCAGTAGTTGCAATGGCTTTTTTACTATTCAAATGCATTTTCTATTATATTTATTTCAGGCTTTGTGTCCCGATGATATACTTCTGCTACATCAAAACGAATATTTTTATCGTCCAGATTATGGTATGAGATGTATTGCTGGGCAGCAGCCTTTATTTTTTGCTGTTTAGAATAAGTAACTGCTTCCCTGGCATCAGAGAATTTGTTGTTTTTCCTGGTTTTTACTTCAACAAATACCACAGTGTTTTTATATTCAGCAATAATGTCTATCTCTCCCTGACGGGTTTTATAGTTAACTGACAGCAGTTTGTACTTGTGGTCTGTATACCATTTGCACACCAGTTTTTCGCCCAGTACACCAATCAATCTTTTGTCCATAAAAGCTCCGGTCTTTTTGTAAAGAAACTTTTTCTGTAAAAATCCTTAATACCGTGTTCAGCAATAAGTTCATAATGCTGTTTTGTAGGGTATCCTTTATGTTTCAGAAGCTGATATTGCGGATATTCTTTATCCAGTTCTGCCATAAATCTGTCACGTGAAACTTTGGCCAGAATAGATGCAGCGGCAATAGATATACTGTTTGCATCACCTTTTACAACTGCCCTTGTCCGGCAAGGCATATCAGCAGGTGTTTTATTACCATCAACCAAAACAATATCTGGTGTGATACCTAAATCAAGTACAGCTCTTTTCATACCAGTGAGTGATGCCTGCAAAATATTAATCCGGTCAATTTCCTGTGGAGAAACCATCTGGATAGAATATGCAACAGCATTTTCTATAATCAGATCAAACAGTTTTTCTCTTTTCTTTTCACTGATTTTTTTACTGTCATTTATATCATCACATACAAAATCAGCAGGCAGCACAACTGCTGCGCAGCACACAGGACCACATAACGGGCCACGGCCAGCTTCATCAGCGCCACATAATACCGGAAAATCCGTTCTTATTACACTGTCAAATTCATACAAATTATTCATGGCTATCTGGCCTTTCCAGGCTGATTTTGCCCAGTTTTGATGAACGGAATTCATCACACAGCATAATAGCTGCACGTTCTGTATTTTCCACACCACCTGACATCAGCATACCGCGTTTTCTTGCAATCTTGCAAAGTATATCGTAGTTATCCATCTGGATATCATCTTCGGTCAGTTTATATCTTTCCATCAACATTGCAGGATAAATATTTTTGATAGCATCGATAAGTGACACTGCCAGTGTTTCAATATCAAGAATATCATCTTTGATAGAACCGATAAATGCCAGGTTGGCAGCAATTTTCTGATTTTCAAATTTACGCCACAAAACACCAGGCATATCCAGCAGGTCCAGATTACCTACTGTTACCCACTGTTTGCCTCTGGTTACACCAGGTCTGTCCTGAGCTTTTGCGCGCTGTGTGCCAGCAATAGCATTGATAAATGTGGATTTGCCTACATTTGGAATACCAACCATCATTGCACGGATTTTTTCGCCATCAATTCCTTTTGCCTGGCGTTTTTCCAGCAATTCTTTAAGTTCTTTTTCTACCTGAACAATTACATTTTTTGCGCTTTTACCTGTTTTGGAGTTTATCGCAATGGCACCCATCCCATTGTCTTTAAAATGTTTTATCCACTGGTTAGTAATATTCATATCAGCCAGGTCAGCTTTATTGAGAACATAAACCTTTGGTTTATTTTTGATAATAGCTTCTATCTCAGGGTTCTGGCTGGAATATGGTATTCTGGCGTCAAGAAGAACTATAACAACATCAACATTTTTTATTTCTTTGTCCATAAGACGAAGGGTTTTCATCATATGACCCGGAAACCAATGAATGCTTTTGCTGTTTACATTTGCTGTACCAAGTTCTTCAAAATTCTGTTCGTAATTCTGATTGTTTTCTTTCATCTATTTCAATTTTCCTATCTTTGATAATGGGGAAATTCTGAACACAGCTTTTCCCAACAGATTTTTTTCGTTTATCAGGCCTATATTTTCTGAACGTGAATCAGCAGAATGATTTCTGTTATCCCCCATAAGAAAAAGATAGCCGTCTGGTATAGTTAACTCAATATTATCTCTTGGTTCAGGCTGAATTTTTTCGAAAATGTATTCTTCAGATAAAAGTGTGCCGTTTACAAACACATCCCCTGTTTCAAAATCAATTTTGATAGTATCGCCGCCTGTAGCGATTACTCTTTTGATAATCGGATGACCATATCCGTTATGACTGTCTGTAACAACTATATCACCTTTTTCAGGTGTATAGAAAAAATTGGAAGTAATTACCTTTTCCTGATGATGAAGAGTATTCATCATTGAATCGCCATCTACAACAACTATTCGAAAGAAAAATAATATAGTTACAGTGATAACCAGGACAGGCAGAGAAATACTTTCTATAAAATCATAAAGTTTCTGCATAAAACTCCTCAATATAGTTAAACAAAAAGAGGACAACATGTGTCCTCTTAAATGTCTTATTTGATTTTTTCTTTAACTTTAGCTGCTTTACCAACTCTGTCTCTGAGGTAGAACAGTTTAGCACGACGAACACGACCGTGTCTAACGATTTCTACTTTTTCAACGAATGGTGAGTTGATTGGGAATACTCTTTCAACACCTACACCGTAAGCTGTTTTTCTTACTGTAAATGTTTCAGAAACACCGCCGTGTTTTTTAGCGATAACGATACCTTCAAAAAT
>JAFZDX010000066.1 GCA_017560985.1 Oscillospiraceae bacterium | reverse complement strand
TCCATTGCCTGGGCAAACTCTGCCGCCTGCTGTGACATAGACCAGGCAAGGGCGGCAAATATAATTTCTTCCTTTGTGGAGAAGTAATCATAGATGGTGGCCTTGCCCATACCTGCGGCAGAGGCTATCTGCCGTGAGGTAATTTTGGTAATATCAGCGCCCTGCCGCGCCAGTTTCAGCACACCGCCCAGAATGGCAATTTCCTTTGGTGAATAATCAGTCTTCATCTTCAAAATCCACCTTGATTTCTTTCATTTCCTTGCGGTTGAACAGGTCGTACAGTACAGGCACCAGATAGAGTGTAAGCAGTGTGGCATATGCCAGACCGCCGATGGAAACCAAGGCCATACCCTGTGAAAGTTCGGCACCCATGCCCACACCCATAGCCATTGTGGAGTTGGCAAGAATAGTGGTAAGGGCTGTCATCAGGATAGGGCGGATTCTGTCCACACCTGTCTGCACCAGGGCATCGTGTTTTTCCATACCGTCCAGACGCAGCTGGTTTACATAGTCAACAAATACGATACCGTTATTTACAACCACACCAGCCAGAACAAGGAAGCCAATCATAGCAACGATAGACAGCATTTCGTCTGTAATCTGCAACGCCAGCAAGCCACCTGTAAAGGCCAGTGGAATGGTGAACATAACGATGAAAGGTGATTTAAGTGACTGGAACTGTGCCACCATAATCAGGTAGATAAACACAACTGCCAGACCAATCATTTTCATCATATCTATCATAGCAGACATAACGGTTTCGTCTTCGCCTGTCATTTCATAGCTGTATCCTTTTGGCATTTCATAGCCTTCCAGGGCTTTTTCAACTTCACGGCCTACAAGGGAGGCATTGTAGCCTTCGGCCATGGAAGCAGAAACTGTGATGTAACGTGACTGATTGTCACGGTTGATGGACTGTGGTGTAAAGCCTGAACCTATTGTGGCAATATCTGACAGTTTCAGGTCGATTTCTTCGCCGTCATCATCTGTTGCAGTGCCTACCACCAGGTCGCCAATGGTATCCAGGCTGTATGTGGATGCGGCATAGATAATGGCGTCCATATCGCTGCCGGTAAAGTTTACAGTAGTAGCTGTGGTGTTTTCTGTAAGTGCAGAGCTTACTTTCTGGAAGACCTGGGCAACTGTAAGGCCATTTTTCATAGCTGTGGCTTTGTTTACTTCGATTCTTACTTCTTCCACAGCATCCTGTGAACCGTCTGAAACTTTGGCTATACCTTCGATGCCTTTCAGCAACCGGGCCATTCGGGCGGCTTCTGACTGAAGAGTGTCGATGTCGTTGCCTTTAATCTGCACTGAGATGCCGCTGCCTGCCAGGGCACCCAGGTCCATTGTGGATTCGGTTACAGACAGTGTTTTTGAAAATTCCGGTGTGGCCTCTTTGATCATATCGGCAATTTCGGCATTGGAGTACTGTTTGTCTTCTGACAGCACCACATAGAAAGACATTGATTTTGTTTCGTCATTTCCGCCGCCCATAAGACCGGCCAGACCGCCACCGCCCATAGATGCACCAACTGTAACAACGTCTGGCAGCTGCTGTACACGCTGTACAATGGTTTCGGACTGGGCAATCAGTTCTTCGTCCGGTATTTCTGCATCAACTGTAAGTGTCATCTGCATCTGGGTGGAATCCATTGACGGAATAAGACCCAGCGGCATTCTGGTTGCCCGGTACAGTGAGTAGACCAACAGGCCGATTGTCAGCAGAATAACCACAAATTTGTATTTAAGGTTGAATTCCAGTGTCTTTTTATAAACAGAGATAATTTTGCCAAAGATGCCTTCACCCGGGTCTTTGGTTTTATTCAGCATAGTGGATGCCATAGTAGGCACCAGTGTAAGGGCAACAATAAGGCTGGCCACCAGAGAATAGGCGATGGTAAGGCCCATATCGGTAAACAGCTGGCGTGTAAGGCCGTCTGTAAACACGATAGGCAGGAAAACGCAGATGGTTGTAAGTGTGGATGCGGCAATGGCGCCTGCAACCTGCTGTGCACCAACCACAGCGGCCTTTACTTTGGAATAACCCAGGTTGCGCAGGCGGTAGATATTTTCAATAACAACAATGGAGTTGTCTACCAGCATGCCAACAGCAAGAGCCAGACCTGACAGTGACATAACGTTAAGGTTTACGCCGCTGAAATACATAAGCACGATGGCAAAAAGAACAGACAGCGGGATTGCAAAACCGATGATAAGTGTAGGTTTTATATCTTTAAGGAAGAATACAAGAACAAACAGTGCGATGATACCGCCATATATCATATTGTTCATAACACTGGAAACAACCAGGTCGATAAAGATACCCTGGTCCATCAGCTGTGTGATATGTACGTTGGTATCTTCTTCCATAATCCGTGCCACTTCCCGGTTTACATTTTCAGAAACCTGTGAAGTGGAAGAAGTGGAAGCTTTCTGGATAGACAGGGAGATGGCAGGGTTGCCGTTTACGCGAACATAGCTGTCGCCGGAGTTGTCTTTGATGGAAATATCAGCAACATCTTTCAGATGGATAGGGTTTACACCGTCCATATCCATATCTACCAGCAACAGGTTTTCCAGCTGGTCAAGGGAGGCAAATTCTTCCCCTACCTTTACTGTAAGGCGGTTTTCACCATCAGAAATATAGCCTGATGGCATGGAGAAGTTCTGTGCCATAAGAATGCCGGACAGTGTTTCCTGGGAAACAAGGGCGTTGATGTTTGCCTGTTTAAGCGCTGTGTCACGGGCATCTTCAAACTGTTTTACACCCCGGTCCAGCTGTGCCTGGGCAGAATCTATCTGCACCTGGCCTGCTGCCAGCTGGGCAGTGGCCTGGATTTTGGCGGCTTCCAGCTGTACATATCCGGCTTTCAGCTGTTCCACAGTTTCACCCAGCATTTTGATAGTTACATCTGCTGCGGCAATTTCGTTGTTTACCATTGCAATCTGACCTTCCAGCAGCATCAGGTTTGCACCATCCAGTGTGGACTGTGCAATGCCCATTGTCAGCATAGTATCAGCTGTCTGTTTCAGCATATCGGAAAGCTGGTTTTTCAGGTCTGTAACAGATTTTTCGTTTATTGAAGGGTCCTGTTTTGCCATTTCGTCAAAGGCAGAAATAATCTGTGTTTTATAGCTTTTCAGCTGGTCAATTACTTCCTGTGGCAATGGCAGAGGCAGGCTTTCAGGCATTTCAAGACTTTCAAAGAAATCCCTTACCTGGCGCACAGTAGTATCTGGGTTTACACCCAGTTCTGTGGCGCCCATCAGCTGAACCAGGGCATCCACACCTTTGTCTATGGTAACCAATGTGGCATAGCCTTTCAGACCTTCCAGCAGCTGCAGCTGGGCAGTAAGTTTATCCTTTTCGGTAACCATTGACTGCAGTTTTGCCTGGTTTAAATCCAGTTCGGCAGAGGCGGCAGCCAGCTGGTCAATGGCTTGCTGCTGGGCAGACACCAGACTGTTTTTGCCGTTGGTCAGTTCGGCCTGGGCTTTGTCCAGGTCTTTTTTTGTTTTATAAAGTTTGCCACTGACCGCTTTCAGGATATCGTCATTGATAGCATCAATTTTTTCCTGGTTCAGTTTTATTTCCACATAGTCGTGAACTGCACCGGAAATATCCACTGTGGCCACACCGTCCAGACGTTCCAGACGTGGTGCAAGGTCAGTTTCCACATATTCTGACAGCTGCTTGATATCCATGCCTTCCACGTCAACGGAAAGCATCTGCACAGGCAGCATATCAGGGTTGATTTTCATAAGGGTAGGTGACTGGACCATATCGTCCAGATAACCTTCAACCATATCAATATTGTTGGAAAGTTCAATCATTGCAGAGTCCATATTGGTCTTTGCATTGAATTCCATAATGATAAGGGACAGGTTTTCGCTGGAAATACTGGATATATTTTCCAGGCCGGATGTGGTAGCCACAGCCTGTTCCAGTGGCTGTGTAACTGCCAGTTCCACACGTTCAGGGCTGGCACCGGGATAAACGGTATACACCACCACATAAGGCAGGTCCATGGCAGGCAGCAGGTCGGTGTTCAGCCCCAGAAAGGACACAACACCCAGCACCAGTGCCAGCACCACGCCCACCAGAACGGTATATGGTTTTTTTACACTGTATTTTGTCATATAATCTCCTTAAAATGCGCAATTAATATCCGACCGGTCGGTCGGATGTATATATAATACATTATATGGGACTATATTGGCAATAGAATTACAGAATTTTAATAATAATTTTACAAATCTTTCACCGGATTCACAGTGGAAAACAGACCGCCCTGTAAACCGGCAGTAATTGACACAGCCTGCCTTTCCACTGTATTATATTAACATAATAAAATTATCAGGTGACTAAATGAAAAATAAACTTTCATCTTTACTTTCCACCGGTGCACTGGCACTGTATGCCCTGCTTTTCGGTGGGATTACGCTGGCGATTACCTTTAAAAATGTAATATTCACATACCGCCTGTCATTGCAGTTTATTCTGCTGGGGGCACTGGCTGTGGGGCTGGCAGTTTTTCTGCTGGTTTACAAAAAAATAAACCCTGTGCTGATAAAGCACAGATATAAGCTGCTGGCGGTTTTCTGCATATTTATGTTTGCTGTACAGTTGGCTGTAAGTCTGAATATGGTGCCAAACGTGATGTATGACCACGACAAAACACTGAATGCCGCCATTGTGTGGACACTGGAAGGCAACAGCGAAAGATTCCAGCTGTACAACAACTATCTTCATCACTATCCGCATCAGATGGGTATTTTCCTGTTGCAGCAGACTATTTTCAAACTGGCGGCCGCTGTGGGCATATCAAATTTCTTTTTGGTGGCCTGTGTGGTGGGGCATCTGCTGTTTATGGTGATGAACGTTACCGCCTTTAAATATCTGGACGAAAATATCAGCAGCCACAGTGCAATTTTTTATCTGCTGTTGAGTGCAATATACATACCGATGTATTTCCAGAGCAGTGTTTCATATACAGATACCTGGTCAGCCTGGGCAGCCCCTTGCCTGCTGCTTTTCGGCACAAGGGCTTTCAAAGCTGAAAGCAATGGCAAAACAGTGCTTTACAGCCTGCTGACAGGCCTGCTGGCCGGCACAGTGATGCAGATAAAAATGACAGGGGTGTTTGTACTGCTGGCAATGGCAATTATGCTGCTTGTAAAAGGTATAAACAAAAAACAGATGTGTGCCCTGGCTCTGGTGCTGTGTGCCATTATGGTGACAAACACAGCCTTTCATCACTGGAATTATGCCACAGTGCTGGAAGAATACCGCCATGGCGAAAGTATGCCAAAAACCCACTGGATTATGATGGGTCTGCAGGGGGACGGGTCTTACAGCGGTTATGACGAATGGGAAATAACCTGCGCCGTACCGCCGGAAGACAGAGTGGCAAGAAACATAGAAGTAATAAAGGAACGTCTGGCCGAAATGGGTGCGGGCGGATATCTAAAACTGCTGTACACAAAAACCTGCCGTACCTTTGGCAGTGGCAACGCCGACCTGCGTTACAGTTTCAAATATGAAGAAGACTATAACCCACAGACACTGCTGTATCATTTTGTGTTTGAAAATGGCAGTCTGTACACCATAAACAACAACCTGTCACAGGCGGTTTATCTGATGATGAATATACTGGGTGTGGCTGGTGCAGTGATTGTACTGGTGAAAAAACACAAGATAAAAGATTTTTCACCATATCTGGCACTGGCAGGGTTCTGGCTGTTTATGATGCTGTGGGAGTCCAGCCACAGACAGCTGATAAACCAGTGGTCACTGTATTTTATCACCGCCGCGATAGGACTGTATGAGATTTACAGGCTGATTTTTAAAAAGGATTAGAAAACAAAAAGACAAGGTTTCTATACCTTGTCTTTTTTGTTGTATATATCAATATTTCTCTGTAAAACTTTCAGCCCACGCCAGCCGAAGGGGCGGGATTTGTAGATTTTTTCCACATTTTCCGCTGTTACTGTGGAAAGTATATCATCAGAAAACAGATTTTCTGTTCCCTGTACATTTCGGTTCATCGGGCAGACTGTCTGGCATATATCACAGCCGAAAACAGTGTGGGCATTGGAAAGGATGGCAGTTTCTTCCACTGTCAGTTCACCCTTTTTCTGGCTGATGTGACTGGCGCATTTTTCGGTGATGACACCACAGCCGATTGCACCGCCTGGGCAGGCTTTACTGCACAGGCCGCAGTCAAGACAGCCTTTATCCTCAAAACAGGTGGTTTCCAGCGGCAGGGTGGTGAGAATTTCGCCGATAAACACATAAGAGCCAAACTGCGGTGTGATAAGCAGGCTGTTTTTGCCCCTGACACCCAGGCCGGCCTTTACAGCCATATCCACTTCATCCACAGGGGACGAGTCCACAAATGGGACGAACTGATGGCCAGGATATGTGGCTGACAGGTCTTCACATATGGATTTTAGTTGCAAGCCAACAACAGTGTGATAATCTGCCACAGAACAGTATGCACTGATATTACCGCCAAATGCACTTTTGTTGAAATATGGAAAAATAATTGCTATTGCGCCGGTGCAATTCTGTGGAATTCTGGCCTTTGAACGGACATCCAGAATGTTTAAATGTTGAAAACTTACACAGCCAAAATGGTAAATATTATGCAGTGATAATACTTTATGCACTGTTTTTTCCCACCTTTCAACCATCGATTTTTCCTATATTTTACACTATATATTGTGTTTTTTCCACTGTTTTTAATTAAAACCCACTAAATATGTTCGGTTTTTGTTCAAAATCAGCTGTTTTTTGCACACTTTTCAACATTTTCAACAGACTTTTCAACAAATGTGGTGGAAAATGTTTAAAAGCTCTTAAAATGTTGAAAACTATGTGGAAAATGTTAAAAACTATATAGTTTTACACTCTGTAATACAGTTTTCACATTTTCAACCTGCAAAAATGGGGAAAACCACCGTTTTTGTTTAATTTTTGGCAAAAAACAGGGGTAAAAGTTTTCAACAGGGTGTTGAAAACTATGTGGAAAACTATACAAATGGTAAAACAACATATCAAAATAGTGCAAAAGCGGTATTTTTTGTGCTATTTGGGTTTGTATTATTGTTTCTTTTCAACATTTGTGTGGAATTCGGTGTTGAAAACTGTGTGGAAAGTGTTGAAAAGGTATGAAATGGGTTTGTAGAAGAATTTTCTATGCAGAATAATGTGCAAAGGGGCGGGGGTGGAACCCCGCACCTACGGATTTGTTGTTTATAAACGGTCTGATGTACACACAAAGCAGAGCACTGTCATTCCGAAGCGAAAGCGAGGAATCGCATATAGACTCTGGTTGTGTGGTGATGAGATTCTTCGCAAACCAAAGGTTTGCTCTGAATGACAGTATTATAGTCTGTGGATGAAGGACGGGACGTCCGGGAGGCCGTCCCCTACGGGGTTGTTGTTTATAAACAAACGGGCGGGGATGGAACCCCGCACCTACGGGGTTAGTGTTTTCTCCAGTTTTGACGATCGGGCAAGGCAGCCGACTGAGACAGTTGGCAGAAGTTTTTGCAAAAAAATGGAGCTTGTGGAGGGAATCGAACCCTTGACCTACTCTTTACGAGGGAGATGCCGCCTGTGAACATAGTGAACAGCCTGCCGGTTTGCCGTACAAGCGAACTTTGTGAGCGCAGTATGTGCAAATGCCCGCCGTGGTGGAAGCGGGCAAGGCAGCCGACTGAGCCAGTTGGCAGAAATTTTTGCAAAAAAAATGGAGCTTGTGGAGGGAATCGAACCCTTGACCTACTCTTTACGAGAGAGTTGCTCTGCCAACTGAGCTACACAAGCCTGTTAACCTTATTTTACTACCTTGAAAATTTATTTCAAGGCATAAATTTTTTTGAAAATGACCATAATCTTCAAAAAAGGTATTTATGAACGGAAGAAAGGCATTTTTTATAAGTTTTTTTATTTCTATGATAGGTGTTGCTGTTATTTACGGCAGTATGTGGGGGGTGATACAAGGCAAGACCAGGGAGACAGACACACCGCAGCTCGGCATTGCAAAGACTGTACCTGGGGTAAACGACAGCAAAACACTGCTGCTGGGGCTGGGGGACGGGGAAAACCCATATTTTTTTGTTATAAAGCTGTCTGCCATTACAAATCGTATAGGAATAGGCTGTGTTTCAGGGCAGTATGAATTTTCTGATGGCAAAACACTGGCGAAAAGTCTGAAAAGTGCAGGTATAATGCAGTGCCTGCTGGACATAGAAGAAGAATTTGATGTAAAAATAGACCACTATATCTATTGCAGCTGGCAACAGGCCGCTCTGCTGGCAAAGGATATGGCCAACATAAACACAGACAGTTTAGGGGAAAAACTGCCCCCAGTCATAAAGGATTTTTTGCTTTCCGGGGCGGAAAAACTGGCCGCAGATACACTGATAAACTGCCGGCAGAAAGCGGCAGCTTTTCTGGATAACGAGATAGGGCTGGCCTTTCTGACCGAAACAATGGCACAGCTGATAATGGCAAGCAGCACCAATCTGGCAGATATTACGGAAAATATAAAGGACAATTATTCCGATATTTCCACCAATCTGAATACCACCAGCCTGGCACAGCTGCAGCGAATATGCCAGTTTCTGGCGGTTAGCCACATAGAATATCCCAGACGGGTGATTGTTAAGGGGCAGCCGGAAGCGGCAGAAAAAATAAGGATGATTATGGAATAGTACCTTGAAAAGAAGGCTGATATATATTAATATAAAACCATCAGTTTCAGAGAGGTGACTATGATGGAAATGCAGGTTTTTGATGGGCAGAAATTTGAGGACCAGGACTGGTCTGAAAAGGTGCTGGAAAACATAAGGTTTGAAAAATGTTCCTTTGTGGGGGTGGATTTTTCTGAAAGCGACCTGAACGGCATTACCTTTGACAGATGTAAATTTGTTTCCTGTAAATTTTCAGTGACAAATTTCAACAAATGCGCACTGCTGAACTGTGGATTTAAATTCTGCAGTATGTTCAGCGCCACTTTTACACAATGCAAGACAACAGGCACAGCTTTCAGTGAAATAGATATGTCCACCATAACTGTAAATGGGGGCAACTGGAGCTATACCAACCTGCGTTACTGCGATTTTTCACGTAAAAAACTGGAAGGTGTCAGCTTTTACGGCGCAGACCTGCGAAACCGGGATTTTTCAAAAGCTGTTATCAGGGACTGTGATTTTTCTGACTGTATGCTGTCTGCCACCAGTTTCCACAAGGCAGACATAAGAAACAACAGGTTCAACAATATAGACATTTCAACCACAAACCTGTCCGGGGCAAAGATTGACATAGCCCTGGCAATAACCATCAGCCATATGCTGGGGGCACAGGTTGAGTAGATAATTAAAACCATCAGCAAGCGTATATACACGTTATGTAAGGTTGCACTACTGGCGCTCACAAAAGACATAGACAAATTACCAGTTGCATTGCACCAACTGCAACCATTAAAGCGGTAATATGTCATTCTGAGGAGAAATTTAATTTCGACGAAGAATCTTTGCTTTGAAGTTATGCACAGAACAAAGATTCTTCACTCACTTTGTTCGTTCAGAATGACAATACTATGGTCTGCGGGTAGAAAACGGGCGGTCGAGGACGCCCGCCCCTACGGTGTTAGTGATTGTATAGGCTTGTAGGGGAGGCATTCCATTGCTTACTATTTTGACTGGCATGACGGGAAACGGCGGCGAAGCCGTCAGCCCGGATGGGGAGACACGTTTGCAAAGCAAATGTGCGTCTCATACAAGAGATTCAATCAAAACCACCATATGCACAAGCCATAAAAGGACATATTACCTGCTCATCCCTTAAGAGGCACTGAAAAGCTGTCATCTGTATTATACGCACTGCAACCACTAAAGTGGTAATCTGTCATTCTGAGCGAGTGTAACGAGGCGAAGAATCTTTGCTCTACAGCTTTCTGTAGAGCAATTATTTTTATGTTTCTTAAGTGCAAAGATTCCTCGCTTATGCTCGGAATGACATTTTGCTTCGCTCAATGCTTGAAGCTAAAGCATTTTCCACCAGCATAGCTGGTGGCTGTCTGTATACAAAACAAAAAGACCACCGATGGTGGTCTTTTTTATATCAGATGGATAGCTGTGTTTATGAAAGTGCCTCAAAAGCATCTTCGATAAGTTTTATGAATGCCAGTCTGTCCACATCCAGTGCCACTGTAACATTTGGTTTTTCGTTAAGTGTTCTGTGAACATCTGTAACAGTCATTCCGTAGGTATGGCGGCCGTTTATATCTGCTGTCACATAGTAATCTTCTGATTTTACCAGGTCTGGATTGATAAGCCAGGCAACAGGCAGACTGTCGTGCATTGCCAGACCAGGCAGTTTCATTCTGTCACGGCAATGGGTGATATAAACATCGCACATTTTGTATATTGTGCCTGCAATTCTGTTTTTATCTGCCAGTTCCTTGATTTCATCAAATGTGAAATAGCCTTTGTGGGTGGCATCAAGGCCTGCCATTTTGATTTTCAGACCGCTTTTGAAAACAATATATGCGGCTTCAGGGTCATCGGCAATGTTTGCTTCTGCCACGGCTGTTCGGTTGCCCTGCATTGTGGAACCGCCCATAATAACCACTTCTTTTATTTTTGGCAGCAGTTCAGGGTGTGCCATAATCAGTGTGGCCACATTTGTAAGAGGGCCAACAGGCACCAGTGTAATTGGCCGGTCGGCATCTCTCAAGGTCTGTGCCATAAATTCAACTGCGGAAATTTCCAGCGGTTTTATGGAAGGTGCAGGCAGTGGTGGCTGTATGTCACCGATGCCGTCTACACCGTGGATAAAACTTTTTATGCCTTCTTCAAAAGGTGTAACTATCGGTCTTGTGGCGCCTTTTGCAACAGGTATATCTGTTTTGCCTGTCAGTTCCAGAATTTTAAGGGTGTTTTCTGTGGTTCTGTCCACGCCTCTGTTGCCGTATGTAGTGGTGAAACCCAGTACTTCTATTTTTTCGTTGCCCAGTGCAAGACACATTGCAATGGCATCATCTATGCCTGTATCAACGTCCATTATAATTTTGATTTTTTCCATCAGTGCAACCTCCTATTCAAATCTGGCAAGGGCATTTCGGATAAGGCTGTGGTATTTTTCCCTGTCCATCTTTACAACCAGGCTTACATTTGGCTGTTTACCGAAACGGCCACTGTAATCGAAGATAGTCTGGCCTTCGGTTTCGCTGCCCTGTGTTTCGCAGATAACATAATAATCTTCTGTTTCCAGACCGTCGCCATCCATCAGCAGTGCTGCGGCGGCAGTAGAGTCGTATTTGGTGGTGATGCTGGTGTCGTAGTCAAAATCCATACCCAGACGGTCACATTCTGACTGCATCCAGATTTTGTCGTGCCGCTGGAACCGGTCCATCATAGGTTTCAGTTTTTTAGCATGGCTGTACAGTTCTGTGATTTCTGTGCCCAGGAAGCCATATTCATTGCCCACCTGCAGGTCTGCCATTGTGATAGGTATACCGCTGGAAAGCACCACCTGGCAGGCGTGTGGGTCGCCCCATATGTTGAACTCTGCATTCTGTGAATGGTTGCCCCAGTTGCGGCTGCCACCCATCATATAAATGCGTTTGATATAATCTTTAAAATCAGGATATTTGAGAATTGTTATGGCAACGTTAGTCATAGGACCCAGCACAACCAGAACCATCTGGCCATTTTCTTCCTTTGCCAGACGGTACATTACGTCCCAGGCAGGGGCTGTTTCCACCTTTGAAACAGGGGCTGGAATATCATAGTTGCCCAGACCGTTAAGGCCGTGAACTGTGCTGGCCTCTTTCTGTGAAACAATCATAGGTTTTGATGCACCTTTTGCCACAACACAGTCCAGACCAAGAAAATCTTTCAGTGCCAGGGCATTTCTGGTAGTGCCTTCAAGACCTACATTGCCGTGGGTGGATGTGATGGCTTTGATTTTTACTTTTTCTGAACCTGCCAGCATAATTATGGCCAGGGTATCGTCAATGCCAGGGTCACAGTCAATCATAACGGGAATTTTATTCATAGTTTACTCCTAACCTGTCAATTTTATTTTTATAATTAAATTCTAACATACACTTATCAAAATTAAAAGCGGAGTTTTCAACTCCGCCTTTATAAAATGTTAAATTGTTTCGCCGTATTTCAGCTGTGCCAGACCTTTTGCCAGCATTTCGCCGCCACGCACCAGGGCAGGGCGGATAGTTTTTGTTTCTTCGCCTTCCAGGAAATCAAAATATTTTTCATTGCCTTTGATGTATTTAACCAGCAGCACGTCCTGTTTTGCCAGATAGCGTTCCACTTCGTCCAGCTGTTCCAGGGCAAATTCAGGGTCGGCAGACAGTTTTGCTTCCATAAGGTATGCAAACAGTTCTGCTTCGTCTGCATTGATAGCGCTGTCCAGCAGCCGTTTCTGTGTTTTCTGTGCCTGTTTTTCTTTTTCCAGCATAGTGTCGATGTGTTTTACCACATCTTCCAGACGTTTTACAATGTCATCAGCATCAGCGGAAATTTCCACTGTTGCTTTCATTTTAACCTTGCGGCGGAAGAACAGCATAAAGCCGGCAATCAGTATAAACAGACAGCCAGCTGCCATCACCAGCATAAAGTTCTGCATTTTTTCCAGCTGTACATTGTACAGGAACATATAGTAACCCAGGCTGCCAAAAATCAGTGCCAGACCTATAAGCAGTGTCAGAAGGCCCGGAACAGGGCTTTTTTTCTTCTGTTCTTTCTTTTCTGCATTTTCCCAGAGTTTGTACTTGTTTACACTTTCAAGCAAAGGAAAGGCGGTTTTTGCCATATTCACAAGGTCTGTCATTTTTTCTGTCAGACCTGCGTTTCCTTCCTGGCTGAGATACTGGTACTGCATTGTTTCAAAAACTTCGCTGATTACGCTGCCTGTTTCGTAAAGGCTTTTTGATTCGCGGATACGGGTTGCCAGGTTGTCACGGCGGCTTTTGTATATTTCAAAAAATGTCATAATCTGTCTCCTGTGGGATTGTTTGATTTAAATATAAACCAAAAATAAAGACAGTGCAAGGGAAAATGTGGGTTTTTGTGTAAAAATGTGATGATAAACAGAGGATTGTGGGATTTAAAGCAAAGCAGGGCATTGTCATCCTGAGCAAAGCGAAGGATCTTTGTTTTTGTATGTTGCAAAAGATATAATTTTTCGGTGATTATACAGCAAGGATTCTTCGGGCAAAGCCCTCAGAATGACAGGATTATGGTATGTGGGTGAAGGACGGGACGTCCGGGAGGCCGTCCCCTACGGATTTGTTGTTTATAAGCGGTCTGATGTACACACAAAGCAGAGCACTGTCATCCTGAGCAATGCGAAGGATCTTTGTTTTTGTATGTTGCAGAAAATATAATTTTCCGGTGATTATACAGCAAGGATTCTTCGGGCAAAGCCCTCAGAATGACAGGATTATGGTCTATGCAACCGGGACGTCCGGGAGGCCGTCCCCTACGGGGTTGTTGTTTATAAACAAACGGGCGGGGATGGAACCCCGCCCCTACAAATTTATTTTTATATGCAGCAGAATACAGTTAAATAAAAAAGGAGGTACCTGTGGGTACCTCCATAAACTTTATTCAGATATTACAGTTCGATTTTGGAGTAGAGACCGAAAGATGATTCATCAATCAGTTTTTCTTCTCTTGTTTTCTGTGCCTGTGGTGCAGGTTTTTCTCTGCGCTGTCTGTTGTTTTTGTTGTAAGGCTTTTTGCCGCCTTTTTTGTCATTGTTGCGTGGTTTTGGGTTAGTGGAGTAAACCATAACTCTGCGGTTGGCGCCTTCGCCTTTTGATTCGCTCTTTACGCCTTCAATCTGGGAGATTGCTGCGTGGATGATGCGTCTGTCATAAGGGTTCATTGGTTCAAAACCAAATGGGCGACCTGTTTTCAGAACTTTTGCTGCTGCTTTTTTAGCTGCTGCTTCCAGGTCTTTTTCGCGTTTCTGACGGTAGTCAGCCACGTCAACGCTGATTTTTTCAAAGCTGTCATCACTGCGGTTTGCAGCAAGGCCTGTCAGGTAGGAAAGAGCTTCCATTGTTTCGCCTTTTCTGCCGATAAGTGCGCCTGCGTCATCGCCGCTGATTTTGATAACATAACCTGTTTCTGTTTTTACAGGTGTAAGTGTATAGTTGCCTTTGTGGAACTGGCCAATTACGCTTTCCAGGAATTCCATTGCGTATTTTGCTTTTTCAGAAAGTTCATCAAAAGAAACTGGTGTTTCAACAACCGGTGTTTCTTTCACTTCTTCTTTCACTTCAGCTTTTGCAGGTTTTTTATCCTGTTTTGGAGCTTTTTCCTGTTTAGGCTGCTGTTTGCTTTCTTTTTTTGGCTGTTCTTTTTTAGCTTTAGGAGCTGGCTGTTTGGCAGCTTCTTTCTTTTCTTCTTTTTCAGTTTTTTCTGTGAAGAGATCTTTTACTGAAAATTCTTCTTCCAGTTCTTTTACTTTAACCTGTGCAGGTACTTTTTTGAAACCGAAGAATTTCTTTTCAGGGTACTGCAGAACTTCACAGGTTACTTTTTCTCTTGGGAGCCCCAGTTCAACCAGAGCCAATGCGATGGCTTCATCGACAGTAGGGGCTGTCTTGATAACTTCTCTCATTGATTATTCACCGTATTTTTCTCTGTCCAGAGCACGTGCTCTTTCCAGACGCTGTCTGATTTTTTCTGCTTCGTCTTTATCTTCGATAACTTCTTCTACGAATTTGTCGCCTTTAACAGTTTTCTGTTTTTCTCTTCTTTTCTTTTCTTCTTCCTTTTTCAGGCGGCGGGCTTCCATAATTTCTTCTTCAATCTTTGCTTTTTCTTTTTCAGGATTGATGAATGCGTAAAGGATAACTTCTGTCAGGATGCCGAATACGCTGGAGAAAATCCAGTAGATGGAAACGCCTGCTGGGATAACGAATGAGAAGTAGAGGAACATTGCTGTTGTCATAAGCAGCATTGTTGTTGTCTGGCTGTTGGACTGCTGGCCGCTGAGTTTCTGTGTGATAAACTGCTGTGCTACCATAAACAGTACAGAGAATACTGGGATAAGCAGCAGGCCGTTGATAACTTTCAGGCTTGGTGTAGCTGTAAGGTCCAGACCCAGGAATGTAAAGTCAAATGCCTGGATTTTTGCCAGAACATCTGCATCCAGTACAGATGAAAATGCAGATGGGTTGCTGTTGATAGTTTTGATAATATCTGTCTGTGGTGTGTATCTTGACAGAGTACCCATAGTTTTTTCTGTCATTTCCCACAGAACACCAGGGTTTTTGATGTCGCCGATAAGAGCGGCTGGAACACCCAGGATGTAACGCAGTGGTTTGTAGATAACATCAATAAGACCAAACAGGATAGGCATCTGGATAGCCAGTGGCAGACAGCCGCTGGTCATAGAGAAGCCGTGTTCGTTCTGCAGTCTTGCCAGTTCTTCCTGCTGTTTTGCAGGGTCGTTTGCGTATTTTTTCTGGATGTTCTGAATGAGTGGCTGGAATGCATTCATTCTGATCATAGATTTCTTCTGTTTGATTGTAAGTGGCATCATCAGAAGTTTTGTAACAAGTGTGAACAGAATCAGTGTGATACCGTAGTTGCCTACCAGGTCGTAGATTCTGCTCATAATCCAGCCAAGTGGTACTGAGATAATCTGTAACATTTTAAATTTTCCTCCAGGCCCGTTTAACGGGTCTTGTTGTTATTTGTCCACTTACCTTTCGGCGGGACAGGGTCGTAGCCGCCTTTTGCCCAGGGGTTACAGCGCAACAAGCGCAGTGTACCCAGCGCCAGCCCTTTGGCTGCGCCATGGATTTCCAATGCCTGCATCATATATTCACTGCAGGTGGGCCAATAGCGGCAATTCTCGCCCAGATGTGGGGATATGTATTTTTTATAAAGCTTTACAGGGAAAATAAGTATTTTCTTAAGCATTTATAACACCCGCATCTGTAAGCCGTTTTTCAATCAGAGGTGCCACTTCATAACTTTTTGCCCTGGCAGTCTTGCTGCGGGCAACAAAAATGATGTCGTAGTTCTGGGACATATCCAGATTAAGTGAACGCACTGCCTCGCGGATAACACGGCGGGCACGGTTTCTTTTTACTGCACAGCCTACTTTTTTGCTGGCGGTGATGCCAATGCGTGTAAAACCATAGCGGTTTTTCAGTACATAGGTAACAACCAGTGGGCTGACTGTGGATATGCCTTTGCGGTAGCCTCTGATGAATTCAGTGTTTTTGTTGATTGCTTTAAATTTCATCTTTTACCTTTTCTTTCCGAAAAGTGGGAAGTGTCTGGTCTCTTTATTATTGCTGTAAATAGAAATAAAGGCCACTGTCAGTGGCCCGGTTTATTTATTCAACAAGAATAAGAGAACAAACAAAGGCTGTGAATTAAACTGAAAGTTTAGCTCTGCCTTTTGATCTT
>JAFZDX010000065.1 GCA_017560985.1 Oscillospiraceae bacterium | reverse complement strand
GTTGTTTTACCGGCGTCAGGGTGAGAGATGATAGCAAAGGTACGTCTTTTTTCTATCTGATCTATAAAGTCTTTCACGAAAGCCTCCAAATAAATGTGTAAGTCAAATAACAATAAACATAACCATATTATTTTAACATAAATAAGCTATAAAGGCAATAATCATAATTAATAACAGTAAAACTTTCAATACTGTCACTTTTATTGATATTATCCAATATTTATGATATATTTAAATTGATAAATATTGGGAGGTGGTTGTATGCGAAAACTGTTATCATTGCTTTTGGCTGTAATACTGTTGTATTCTTTTGCATTCAGCGTGTCTGCTCGGCCTAAACAGGTAGATAATGTGTATTTTTCTGTATACGGCGATTTAGAAGCATATTTTTATACGGATGAACTGATTGAAAACGGCAAATTATTACTGTATAAAGATGATAAAACAGGTTATACTGCCACTATGGAAATAGTAGAACAAAATGAAGGCAGTACCTACACTGCTTTGATACATTTTGAAGATGGTAAAGCACGCACCGGTCTGACCTTTGTTTTTGACACTGATTCAAATACCATCACACATGCCTACAACTTTTATGGAGAATTCCCTTTTAGAAAAACCAGTATACATCCCCCTGTTGCTGAACAATCATATTATGGTACACGAGCCTATGCTAACTATGAATGCAGCACATTAGGTTCTTATGCCGGCGAAAGCATAGAGGTAGAACTGCGTGACAAAGGGCTGTTTTATGTGCGACGGTTTGTTCTTGACAGCCATGCAAAAGGTGGTTATGATGGATTGACTATTAAATCTTTGTTCTACAGAGTACTTAATATATTGCCGTACATCATTATTATCATATTTATTGGTAAAAAATTTTTAAAGAATAAAAAAGTATCTGCATAGTGCAGATACTTTCTTTTTTTACATCGTTGATGGGTTATACACACTTGGTGCTTTCAGGGCTTTCACCAGTTCCTGGGACTGTTGCTGATTTAAAAGGTGCGGCTCAGTTGAGTAATAATACCCTGCGGCGTGTTTTACTCCATAGCAGTTCTGGCCAAAATATGCCAGTGAACAGTACAGGGAAAGAATTTCATCTTTTGTATACATTCTTTCCAGCTGGAAGGCCACAAAAACTTCTGCTATTTTTCTTTCCAGTTTTTTCTCGAAAGAAAAATACATATTTTTTGCAAGCTGCTGTGTGATGGTACTGCCCCCTTGTACCAGCCTGCCGTGTAAAACATTGGTACCTACTGCACGTACAAGCGAAATAGGGTCAACAGCAAAATGCTGATAAAAACGCCTGTCTTCTGACTGCAACAGTTCATTTATAAACACAGGTGAAATATCTTCAAAGGGTGTATAAGCATCGCTGGAGCGGATTTCTTCCACCTTGTCTGCTATTGGCATATGACCCACAGCCTGTTTGTACATTGTATAGCCTTTCTTTATGTAAGGGGCGGCCAATACACCTGCAACAATTATGACCACAAGCAATAGCGCCAACAGTCTTTTAAATAACTTCTTCATACTTTAACACCTCTTTATAAGAGTATATCATAAAAAAGACAATTTTGTGATAAAGTGAATCAATTTTAAGAAAAATTTAAGATTATTATTTTATATCTATATTGCTCAATATTTCACCAACACTGCCGTGGATTACAAGGTCTGCCGTGTTGTCCAATGGTGTAGAATCGCGGTTGATAAGAATAAGATTATCGCCCTGGAAATATCGTACAAGACCTGCGGCCGGATAAACTGTAAGTGATGTGCCTGCAACAATCATAGTGTCTGCATTTTCTATGGCATTAATTGAGCGGTTGTATATATCCATATTTAAATCTTCATCATAAAGTACCACTTTAGGCTTGATTGTGCCGCCGCAGTCACATTTTGCAACACCTGTGGAATTAAGTATATCTTCTGCAGAGTAAAACTTTCCACAACGCATACATCTGTTGGAATGTACTGTGCCGTGAAGTTCATAAACACGGCGGCTGCCTGCCAACTGATGCAAACCGTCAATATTCTGTGTGATTACCGCAGACAGCCTGCCCTTCTCTTCCAGTTTCGCCAGCCATTTATGGGCGGCATTTGGCTGTGCGTCCAGGGCCAGCATCTTATCGCGGTAAAATTCATAAAATTCTTCTGTATAGTCCATAAAGAAATCGTGGCTGAGTATTACTTCCGGTGCATATTTATATTTCTGGCTGTAAAGGCCGTCTTTGGAGCGGAAATCTTTAATCCCGGACTCTGTACTTACACCCGCACCGCCAAAGAAAACCACATTTCTGCTGTTATCAATTATCTGCTGCAATTTTTCAATTTTGTCTGTCATATTGTTTACCATTAAATCGATATTTTGTTGAACATTCAACTACATTTTAAAACAAAAAATGACATAAGGCAATAATAAAGAATTTAGTTTATAGGTAAATTATTTGTTTTGTTCCAATATAAAAGACTGCTTTTTACAGCAGTCTTTCTGTTTTATTTGTTGCATTTAAAATCTGTGCTATGAGCTGCATTTTTTACCCTGCCCACAGAAGTATTGTCATAAAATCTGTCACGAAGGGAATCTATGGGATTTTCGCACTTTTCATATCTGTAATCCTTACCGCACAGCTGAATATGTTTTTCGATTACATTGTGGGATGGCACACAGTCTACATCTGTAATGAGATGCTTCTGATATGTGAAAAAGTCTGCATCATCTGGCAGTTTTTCTATTTTTTCATAACCTTCCCTGCAACCTGTAAACTGCACAGTATTGACAAGGATGTTGCGTACATAATCAATGTTTTCGTGAAGCGACAGCGGCCGTGGAAAATCACCGCAAGGAATAACCTGCTGCCAGTGTTTGTTTTCATATTTTTCCAGCAGATGTGCGGCTTTGTGAAGATGTGAAATTTCAATTTCCAGGTTTTCTTCCCAGATTTTTTTGATATATGGGTGTGTTTCTGTCATAAAACAGGACCAGTAAAGATAGCATTCCACATATTCGTGCCACAGCAGCATTTCCAGCCAGGTAGCATCGCTGTCAATAAGTGAGCCGTACTGCGTTACATGTTCTTCTTCAACAAGGGCGATTTCTTCATACAGTCGGCGTGCGGCGTCGTTTGTTGCAAAGTTTGAAATATTCATATAATAGTTCATAGTCTGCTGTTCTGCCGCTGTGATAATCATAGTGGCAAGCACTGTTTCCTTTTCAGCAGTTTTTGAATTTATATTTCTCTTTACATTGTCCTTTGGATAACGGTGATGTGCAATAGTAGGGCGACCTGGCATAATTTCTGTATAACCGCCAACCAGTCTTTCCGCCTGTATTCCCTGCTCCATTTCCAGCTGGTTTGCATAGCGGTACAGATGGTCAAAGTCTTCCAACAGGGCAAAATCAAGGGCTTTTTTAACATCGCAGTCTTTTTCGCGTTTCGCCAGTTCTGCTGTCAGGTCTACTGCCAGCTGTTCGTAGCCTATGGTGTGTTCCAGTGGACTTTCATTGCAGGGTTTCAGCAGTGCAATTTTCTGCTGTTGCTGTTTTTCAGCCATACGTGTAAGTGCCAGTTCCCTGCGCAAATCATTATTTGTTATATGTCGCTGGAAATTGTGGGAAAACCAGTTAGACTCAAACTCTGTACCATTCATAAGAATGATTCTGGTTTTGGTATAAGGGTCAGTTTCGTTTTTGTTGTAAGCTTTTGGATATATTGTCTTAAAATTACCAATGCCTGAAATTATAGGCATTGGTTTATGTTCAAATGGATTCATCGGCATAAATCTCCTTTCCCTGTCATTATATGCAGAAAAGGTGTATTTATGCGACAAAAAAAGCAGGTTCAACAACCTGCTTTTATATATTAATCATGTCTTATTGCACTTAAAGCCGTGATTTTAACCGCTCTTACAGCCGGAACATAACCAGATACTATACCAACCATTGTGGAGAATCCGACACCGAAAACAGCCAACCAGACCGGAATAATGGACAGTGCCACATCACCTGTACCCATAAGTGATGAACCTATCATATTGGCTGCGGCAGACAGGGCATAGCATATAACCAACCCCACCATACCACCAAGGAAACCAATAGCCGCTGCTTCGGCAAGGAACATATTTTTTATATCACGCAGTTCACAACCGAGAACTTTCATAACACCGATTTCTTTGGTGCGTTCATAAATTGCCATTGTCATAGTGTTGGCAATACTGATGGCAGAAACAAGCATAGCAATACTGCCAAGGCCACCGAGGATGAGCTGAATCATCTGTGTCATCTTTTTCATCTCATTTCTCTGACTTGTCATTGAATATGTATTATAACCCAGGTCTTTGATATGCTGTTCTACCTCTTCCACATCTTCGATATCATAAACTTTTACAATAGCCTGTTCGTACTCACGCTTTTTGTTCTTGTTTTCATCTCTGATGTCATTGGCTTTTTTGTATTCTTTTTCCAGTGCTATTACGTCTTCCATATCCATAATAACACCATTGTAGGTTTCGTAGCCTTTTGAAGCATCTTCCTTGATAACGCCCACAATTTTAATTTCTTCAGACATAACCTCTTTTTCTTCCTGGGTGTTGGAATCCCAGGTGGTAGCTCTGAAATAAATTTTGTCCTTGAAAATATCTACAAATGGGTCTGGAATAACACCGTTTTCATCTGGTATAGGGTCTACCATATTGTTTGGCCACTGTTTGCGGGTATTCTGAAAATTGTATGCAAACTGTTCGCCAACTATTACTGTGTATTCCTTGTCCTTTGAGCTTGGGAAACGGCCTTCTTTAAGTTCGTAGCCATACAATTCCATAGCTTCTCGACGTATACCGCGAATATTGCCCCAGGCCTGATATTTATTGTTACTGCCAGAGGTAAAGTTTGAACTGTAATTGAAATAGTACAAAGGAGTGGCAACCTTTACTTTATCAAGAGCCTGGAAGCTGTCTATAACATCATCAGTTATAGGGTCTACCTCACTGTTGCCTGACCAGTTGTACACTTCAATCATAGTCAAATCGCCCATGCCTGTCATCATATCATCAAAACTTTTATCCAGGGCAACGCCTATGGAAACCATCATAATAATAGAGCATGTGCCGATGATTACACCCAATACTGTAAGGAATGTACGACCCTTGCGGCGTTTAAGGTTATCAAAAGACAATCTAATCAAATCAGATATCTTCATCTTCGTCCTCTAATTCTGCCAGTCTTTTTGCTTTCTGTTTCTTTTTCCAAAGGAAGAAACCACCTGCTGCAATCACTGCAACACCACCGATTACATATGGAACAAATGATGATTTTTCTACTGCCGGTTCAACAACAGGCATATCAACAACAGGTTCATCCCATACCATTTCTTCCATTACTTCGATTGAAAATTCTCTTTCCAATGTGTACTGGCTGCCGGAAGCATCTTCATATGTAACAACAAGTTTACCTTTTGAAGTGCCTACCTGTGAAGCTGTAAAGTCAAATTCAGCACTGGCTGTTGAACCAGGCATAATGTTGCCCAGGAATTCCACATCATAGGCTGTAAGTGTGTCACTTACCAGTTCCGCTGTAACATTGTAAACTGTGGTTTTGCCCTTGTTTACAAGAGATGCAGACATATAGCTTTCGTTGCCCATAAACATTTCCATATCATTGAACATATTCTGGATTTCGAAACGTGTAGGCTGCTGAACATTGATGGAAATATCCTGCTGGGAAGTAAACTGTGTACGTCTGCCGCCAACAAAGGCTTCAAATGTGTAAATCAGCTGAACAGGCAGTGATGTAACATCATTTGCCACACCTTCTGCAATGAGGGAGAATGTATGATCGATTGTACCGCCTTTTCCGACTTTACCGATAAGTACCTGACTGTTGCCGTTTGCCAGAGTGATGCCCTGTGGCAGTACAATTTTCAGTGAAACATTGTCAAGGTCAAGATTTGTGCTGGTGTTTGTAGCTGTTGTAACAAGAGCAAAAGGTTCACCAATAATAGCAACTTTGCCGTAGTTTGCATTGTTGAGAATGATTGTAGGTGCAGGCACATCATCTGTAGCCTGTGAAACTGCCAGTTCCAGTGTTGTATGTGGATAAGGCAGTGGCATATTATTGTCTGTGTTTGTGCCGTTCTGGCCTGTATAGCTTACACCAAATGCCATTGATGGTGTGCCGCCCAGATATGTAACATCTCTGAATGTGACTGTGTAGGACAGAGCCTGATATGTCTGGCCCTGTATATTTGCCACTGTTACAGGATTTCTCATTTTTACATCAATAACTGCTGATGAAGGAATGGAGAATGCGCCCTGTGCCAGGTTTATGTGAATTCTGCCTGTATTCTGACCTGCCGGCACACCAAATTCATCAGCTTTTATTCTTTCATCAATCACAGAAACAGAAAGAATGATTTTTTCACCAGGTGTTACCTTTGCAAGTGGGCCGCCAAGAGAGTCTACAACCCGGTAGTTTGCTATATATATATTGTCGTTTGTTGCAACAAACGCCGGTGTTGGCTCTGGTGTAGCCACAGGTGTTGGTGTAGGTGTTGGTTCTGGAGTTGGTGTAGGTGCTGCTGTTGGAGTTGGTTCCACAGTAGGAGAAGGCTGTGGGTCTGTAACCACTGTTTCAGAACCTGCTGGGGTTTCGCCATCTGTTGCATATGCTGAAACTGATGCAAAATCAGCAAACATAGTGCCAGCCATTACAACAGCCAACGCTGCTGAAATTACTTTTTTCATTATTACTCTTTTCATAATTCTATCCTTTACAGTTATTGCCGGTCTGCCTGGGGCCGACTGGCTGTTTGATTTTCTTCTTGTGACCGCTGCTGTGAAATAAGCATATCTTCTTCCAGCAGGCTTACACCGTTACGCATATCACTGACAATCCGTCCATCTTTCAGGGTTATAATTCTTGGGGCCATTTTTGCCAGTTCCGGGTCGTGGGTAACCATTACAAATGTAATGTTGTTCTGCTGTGATATTTCCAGCAGCATTTTCATAACCTGTTCCGTAGTTGCACTGTCCAGGTTACCTGTTGGTTCGTCTGCAAAAATAACTTTTGGTCTGCCTACAAAGGCACGGGCTATCCCTACACGCTGCTGCTGACCACCAGACATTTCGCCTGGTTTATGGTTCATTCTTTCACCCAGGCCCATATCCTTCAATATTTTCTTTGCTTTCTTTTCCCTTACAGCCTTGTCTTCACCGCGGAAAAGCAGTGGGAACGCCACATTTTCCACAGCAGTAAGCGTAGGCAAAAGATTATATGACTGAAAAATAAAACCGATATTGTTCTGACGGAATGTAGCCAGTTCCTTTTCTGTCATTTTGCTGACCAACTGACCGTTTATTTTCACCTTGCCTTTGGTAGGTTTTTCCAGACCGGCAAGCTGATTCAGCAAAGTAGACTTGCCGCTGCCTGAAGTACCTACTATACAGCAGAATTCGCCTTTTTCAATATGCAGGCTGATATTATTCAGCGCTACAACCTTTTCCCCACCGACTTTATAGACTTTTCGTAAATTTTCAACTTTTATCATTATTTCACCTTTAAAGTCAATGTCAAATGTTGTATTAAGTATATCACAGATGGTGACACAATTCAATTTATGTGGTACAATCAAATGTGAAAATTAAGCAAAAATTAAGAATTGACACCTATATATTATACGATTTAAAAGGAGTAAATATTGCGTACCTTTTTATATATAATTTCTGTAATATTCATGGTCAATGCCATTGTATTGGTGGGCAGGCGCAGTTTCACGCTGGGGCTGGCAATGATGTTCGGCATATCCATTGTGTCCTTTGTGGTGGCAAAGTACTTTGATTTCTGGTACGCCATTACTAAAAGCGGCGCAGGAATGTATCTGAAATACATTGTCATGTTCGGACTTGTGTGTTTTATGTTTCTTTCGGCTTACGTGCTGTCTTTTGCAAGAACTACTGTTTCTTACAAAGAAGACGCAATTATTGTACTGGGCTGTGGGCTGAACAGTGACGGCACACCAAGCCACACACTGGTAAACAGGCTGGACGGCTGTGTGGAATACTGCAGGCAAAACCAGGGCTGTTTTGTGGTAGTTACAGGCGCTGTAAGCCGTTTTGGCAATATGACAGAAGGCGCTGCCATGAAGAAATATCTGGTAGATAAAGGAATTGATTCCAGCCGTATCCTTGTGGACGAAGAAGCCACCAACACAAAAGAAAACTTTGAATATTCACTGCAGCTGCTGAAAAATGCAGGACTGTGTGAAAAGAATATCTGTTTTGTTACAAACTCTTTCCATATTTTCCGCGGCAGCCAATATGCAAAACTGGCTGGTTTTGAAAATATAAAGGCATTGAGTGTAAAAACAGACCGGGCCGTCTTTCTGCCTGCTGTAATCAGAGAAGTATGTGCTGTTGCGGCACAAATGTATTTTAAATATTAATGGAGGTTTAAAATATGAAAACTTTATTTAAAAACGCTAACCTTATCAACGAACTGGGTGATGTGCTGACAAACCAGGACCTGCTGGTGGTCGATGGCAAAATTGCAGAAATCGGTGAAAACCTGTGCTGTGAAGATGCTGAAATTATAGACTGCACAGACAGATTTATCACTCCTGGTTTTGCATCAATGCACAACCACAGCCCTATGAACATTTTTAAAGGGATTGCAGAAGACGTGCATATTGACGACTGGTTCAACAGGGACCTGTGGCCTTATGAAAGCAAAATGCAGGATGAAGATATTTACTGGGGTGCAAAGCTGGCCTGTGCTGAAATGATAAACAACGGCATTACAGCATTTGCAGACCACTATTTCAAAGGTCATCTGATTGCACAGGCCTGTGAAGAAACCGGCATCAAAGGTGATATTGCCTGGACAATTTTCGGTTTTGGCGGCGACTGCAAGGAAGAACTGGCACTGGCAACAAAATTCTGTGAAGATTACAAAAACAATGCCCTGGTAAACCCAAGAATGGGGCCTCACTCACCATATATGTGCAGTATTGATGTGCTGAAAGAAGTTATTGAAAAAGCAAAAGAACTGGGTGTAGGTATTCATCTGCATATCAGCGAAACAAAGGCACAGGTAGATGCCAGCAAAGAACTGCATGGTGGCAAAACTCCATTTGAAGTGGTTGATATAGCTGGCGGTTTTACTCTGCCTTGTATTGTTGGTCACGGTCTGTGGGTTGAAGAAGGTGACCTGAAATATCTGAATGATGATGTTGTATTTGCTGTTTCACCTAAAACCTATACTAAACTTGGTATGAGCGACGGCGGTCTGTGGAAATACAGAAAGCAGATTAACATTGCAGCCGGCAACGACGGCAGTGCTTCTTCCAACAGCATAGATGTACTGGAACAGATAAGAATGTTTGCACTTCTGGGCAAATGGTATGACAATGCGGAAGATTTTACACTGAAAGAAATGTGGCAGTATCTTATGGCAGGTCATAAATATCTGAATTTCAACAGCGGTAAACTTGCTGTGGGCTATGCTGCTGACCTTAATATTTTCGACCTTAACACAGTTTCCACTGCACCTGTATACAACCCACTGGCTGCAATTATCTATTCTGCAGTGCCAAGCGTTAATATTACAGATGTTATGATTGATGGTAAATTTGTAAAGAGAAACGGCAAGCTGGCCTTTGATGAAAAAGAAATCATCACAAACGCATCAGCCTGTGCAAAAGAAATTTACGCAAGAGGCAGAGGCGTAACAAAACTGTATTTTTAAGAGGTTGCTATGATAAGATTTTTTGAAGCTGAAGATAAAATTGAAATAACAAAACTGGCCGCTGATTTTACAGGTGAAGGTTTTGACGGTGAAGAATTTGGACTGCTGTTTGATGAAATAATTGATGGCAGCCCAGACGAATGTGGTATAGCAGTATTGCACGCCGGAGAATATCTGGGATACTGTCTGGCACACGTAACCAGAGAAGAATTTATTATTCATCAGTTGTACATCAAGCCTGCATTCCAGAAATTAAAGGTTGCACCACAGGTTTTCGACTTTATAGAAGAACATTTTCCAGAGCACAAACGCCAGGCACTGGTGCCAAAACGGAATGAAATCGCACTGGGTGTTTTTTCAAAACGTGGTTATGACATAATCATTTTGTAAAACATTGTTATTTTTATAAAACAAAGCAGAGTATTTGATTTTTAAATCAATACTCTGCTTTTTATTTGTTTTATTAATATTTCTGATGTTTAACATCGCAAGTAAAGCTGTATAACTTTACAGAATATTATACTATTTTGGCAGTTTTGAAAGGTCCAGATCAGCATAATCTGTTACATACTGGTCTGCATTTTCTTTTACTTTTTCAGCATTTTTTTCTGTTACGTCATACATACCAACTGTGTAAAAGCCTGCCGCTTTTGCTGTGGATATGGAATATGCTGCATCTTCAAAAACTGCAACTTCCGCAGGATTTTCTGCGCCAAGGCGTTCCATACAGTATCTGAAAACCTGTGGGTCGTTCTTTTCCACACCGTATTCCCTGCAATGTACTGTAAACTGGAAATATTTATCAAGGTCATATTTCTGCAGTACAGGTTCCATAATGCTTCTGTCGGTAGAAGAACATACACACATTTTTATACCCTGTTCTTTAAATGTATCCAGCAGTTGCTGTGCACCAGGTTTGAAATCCACATCATTGGCATATTTGCGCATCATAAATTCGATGCCCCACTGGTGGAATTTTTCCGGTGTAAGTACAAAATCAAAATCATAGTTTTTGTTGAAGAAGTTACACAGGGCTTCTACCCAGTCACTGCCAATCCAATCGTTTTTAGATAATTTTTTTATATTTTCTTCTTTGATTCCGTGTTCAATAAGGAAAGCTTTTTCAAAACCTCTCCAGTAAATCATAGAATCAACGATTGTACCATCTAAATCAAAAATTGCATATCTCATAATTTTTCTCCATATCAGTGCATTTTGCAAAAACATTTTAGCACAATATGGTAATTTGGGCAACTGCTAAATCTAATTTTATAGAAATATTTCAAATCTGTCGGCATCGGCTTGCATTCTTTCCATAAACTGATTTATATGCCAGCCATCTGTGGTGGCGTGGTGGCAAGTGATAGTAAGTGGCATAAGCAGTCTTCCCTCTTTTTCATAAAATTTGCCTGACTCTACTGATGGGAAATAGTATTGCTTATTTTCATAGCTGTGGACTGCAAAATGTTTGAAGTTCACCCACGGCAGGCAAGAAACTGTATATGCATTTTCTGGTGGCATCTGCCCTTTTTTCGCCAGAATACCGTGATTATCTTTATTCTCTTCTACATCTTTTAAATATGAATTATAAAATAGAGAGAAATCTTCATTAAACTCTGTCCAGTTCAGTGAAAATGTTTTGTCATCATCATGAAAAACAGCATACATAGGTGTAAGGCTGTTATAAAAACCTACTTTGCCATCTTTTACTGCGGTAGTAAACTCTGGCTGTGTAATTAATGTCTTGGTTACAAGCCACAGGTATGCTGGATAAAATGGAATTTGTGCATTTTTCAGAACACTGTGCATATTTGTTATATCTATATCCACTGTAAGTGAATAGCCTGTAGGTGCCATCTTGGAAAAATACCAGAACACTTCCCTTCTGTGCCAGGTTTCCATATTTATAGGTATAAATTTTATATTCTGTTCCATAATAAATACCTCCCTGTAAATATTATAAAACAGCTTTTACGCCGAACAATAAACTATCTGTAGAGTACACGAAAAGTAGAGTAAAAAAATAAAGCGGGGATAATTCCCCGCTTTTAAAATTATTCAGCTGTTTTTTTGCCCAATACTGAGAACATGTATATAATTGCTGCACCTACGATTATAAAGATAAACCATGGTGTATATGTAAGCAAGCCTGTCTGTACTGCCGCAAAGTCATAGAGGTAGCCGCCAATCATATTGCCAAGGAAAGCAATTACAACGCCAACCAGCCCCTGGAAACCGAAGTAACCGGCAACTTTACCCTTACCTGCAAATTCAGCAACCCGTGTACTTTTAATAGGTGTGTACAGTGCGTGACCGATTGCATACACGATACAACCAACATAAAGCATTGGAATATTCACCGCAAAACCAAGCAAGCTGATGCCTGCTGTGTACAACACAGATGCAAATGCAAATATTCTGTAGTTGTTGAAACGGCTTTTAAAGAATTTTACCATTGGCAGCTGAATTACAATACCGATAAATGATGCCAGTGTATACATAAAGCCAACTGAATAGTCTGGCTGGATAACTGACAGTTTAACAGGGATTGTAAGGTCACGCTGGAGAATGATAAATGAAATTACAGATGTGAACACAAGGAATTTTACAAAAGGTTTGTTTTTTGCACATTCCATAATGTTGCCCATGATACCAGCTTTTGCTGCTTCTTCATTTTTCAGGTTAGGCAGGAAAATAAATGTGTTGATTAAAGCCATAATATACAGAGCTGCACACAGCAAGCACATTACTCTGAAGCTTGTGGCTGCCACCAAGATGGAGCCCAGTGCTGGACCAATTACACTGCCGCTGGTATCAAGAATGTTGTAAATAGAGAACATTCTTACGCGGTTTTCATCTGTACTGATAGCATCATAGTATGCTGTGCTAGCTGGAATAAACAGCGCCGCACCAACACCAATAAGAGCACCACCAAGAATAAACAATGGAAAGCTGTCTGCTACACCCAAAATTACAAATGCGATAACTCTCGCACAAATACCCATAATCATGGTTGCTTTTACGCCCAGAATGTTTCCTAATGGACCGCCAAATACCATAGAAATATTGTTGCTCATTTCTCTGGCACTTGCTATATAGCCAACCAGAACAGCTGTAAACATTTTTTCGTTGTATAGGTATGGGTTCAGCAGTGGCAAAAGCATATAAAAGCCGATGCCCAGCAGAACTGTATTGGCGTGCAGAGCAAACTGAGTTAGCTTGGAATCAAATGTTTTTGTCTGCATAGATTATATTACAGTGTGATAGCTGCTTCCAGAGCAATAACCATCATGTCTTTCATTGCTGTCTGGCGTGCTTCTGCAGAAATAACAACTTTTTCATCGCCTTCAGAGTTAGAGTCGGAAACTGTAATCAGACATGCAGCGTTTTTGCCCAGGTAACGAGCGTTTGCAAACAGACCGAAGGATTCCATTTCACCACCGATGATTTTTTCTGGGAATTCTGGTCTTACGATGTCTGGGTCAGAGTAGAATGCATCACCAGCGCTGATAGGACCAACATGGATTTCTTTACCCAGTTTTTCTGCTGCAGCGATAATAGCTTTGTTCAGGTCTGCAGATGGCATCATGAAGTTTTCTTCGTAGCCGAATGCATCTTTAGCAAAGGAAGAATGGCTGTAAGATTTATCGCCAACGATAACGCTGTAAGCTGGCAGGTCAGAACCGCAGGAACCGATACGGATGATGTTTTCTACGCCGTAGAATTTGTAAAGTTCGAAGGAGTAGATAGCGATAGATGGAATACCCATACCATGACCCATTACTGAAACTTCTTTACCTTTATATGTACCTGTGAAAGCCAGCATGCCACGAACGCCGTTAACCTGTTTTACATTTTCAAGAAATGTTTCTGCAATGTATTTAGCGCGCAGTGGGTCACCTGGCATAAGAACTGTTTTAGCAAAATCGCCAACTTTAGCTGTGTTATGAGGAGTACCGTTAAATTCGTTCATTTTAAATTACCTTCTTTCTTCTATTCATAAAAAACTGTCTGCCACAAAATGCGACAGACAGTAAATTAACAATAATGTTTATTTCAGAATCTGTGGCAAAAGGCTTGGTGCGTCAAGTTCTGCTTCAACACCCAGGTAATCAGCAACTGTTGCACCGATATGTGCATAAGATTTGATAGTACCGATGTTGTAACCTTCTTTAACATTTTTACCGTAAACGATAAATGGTACACATTCTCTTGAATGGTCTGTGGATGGTGTGCCTGGGTCACAGCCGTGGTCAGCTGTAATCATCAGGATATCATCTTCTTTCAGCAGTGGCAGCAGTTCAGCCAGCTGTTTGTCAAAGTCTGTTGCAGCCTGTGCATAGCCGTCAACATTGTTTCTGTGGCCGTAAACCATATCAAAGTCAACCAGGTTGATAAATGCCAGACCATCGAAATCTCTTTTTGCCAGGTCGATTGTAACATTCATGCCTTCTGTGTTGTTTGCTGTTTTGATTTTTTCTGTTACGCCGTCGCCATCAAAGATGTCGTAAATTTTACCAACACCGATAACGTCTTTGCCTGCTGCTTCCAGATAATCCAGAACTGTTTTCTTTGGTGGTTTCAGTGAATAGTCGTGACGGTTTTTAGTTCTTGTAAATGCGCCTTTGCCTGTGCCAACGAATGGACGTGCAATAACACGGCCAACTGCGTGTTCACCTGATTCTGTCAGCATATCACGTGCCATCTGGCAGTAGTCATAGAGCTGTTCAACAGAAACGATTTCTTCGTGTGCTGCAACCTGGAAAACAGAGTCAGCTGATGTGTAAACAATCAGGTCGCCTGTTTTCATATGTTCTTCACCGTAATCATCCAGAACCCGTGTACCGGAATATGGCATATTACAGAGAACTTTACGGCCAGTCATTGCTTCATATTTTTCAATAACATCTGCTGGGAAGCCGTTTGGATATACTGGCAGTGGTTTGTCTCTTTCAACACCGGAAATTTCCCAGTGACCGATAGTTGTGTCTTTACCGTTGGAAGCTTCAATAATTCTGGCAAAACTTGCTTTTGGTGCTTCTACTTTTTCACCTGCTTCAACATCATCAATGTTAAAGAAACCCAGGCTGCCCATTACAGGCATACTGAAATTAGGGCTTTTGGAAATAGAAAGAAGTGTATCACTGCCTTCATCGCCAAATTTTGCAGCATCAGGTGCTTTACCGATACCAAAGCTATCCAGAACAATTAAGAATACTCTTTTGCTCATTGTAATTCTCCTTATATTTTTATTTAAATTGCTATGCATATTTGATTTTATTATACAACTTTTTATGTATTTTGCATAGTACCTATTTAATACAAATTTTGGTAAGTTTTATGAGCTAAAAGTACATATTTTACACTTTTTACAACTATTTTCTATTGTAGAATAAAATAAATACAGTTATAATAGATACAAATAGTTTGTTATTAATTAAACAATCTAAAATTGTTCTATATACATTAGGGGGAATTATTATGAGAAAGACTAAAATTATCTGTACCCTTGGTCCTTCCACTGACAATCCTGCTGTTATGAAACAGCTTATGAAAGAAGGTATGAACGTTGCACGTTTCAACTTCTCTCACGGTACACACCAGGAACATCTGGACAGACTGAAAATGGTTCAGAGATGCAGAACAGAACTTGGCCTGTGGGTTGCAACAATGCTGGATACAAAAGGCCCAGAAATCCGCGTTGGCCTGTTTAAAAATGGTCCAATCTATCTGAATGAAGGTGACAAATTTACACTGACAACAGAAGAAATCGAAGGCACAAACGAAATTGCACACGTGAGATACAAAGATTTCCCAAGAGATGTTCAGGTTGGCACAAGAGTTCTTTTTGACGATGGTCTGATTGAATCAATCGTTGAAGAAATCAACGGCGAAGAAGTTGTTGTAAGAATTAAAAACGGTGGTAGACTGTCCAACAACAAAGGTATCAACGTACCTGACGTTAAACTGTCCATGCCATTTGTAAGCGAAAAAGACAGAAACGACATTATCTTTGGTATCGAAAACGGCTTTGACTTTATTGCTCTGTCCTTTACAAGATGTAAAGAAGACGTTCTGGAAGTTAGAAAAATTCTGGAAGAACACGGCTGCACAGATATGAAAATTATCGCTAAACTGGAAAATGCAGAAGGCGTAGAAAAGCTGGATGAAATTCTGGAAGTTGTAGATGCTATTATGGTTGCCCGTGGTGATATGGGTGTTGAAATTCCATTTATGGAAATCCCAAGACTGCAGAAAGAAATTATTCACAAATGCTTTAACAGCGGTAAACCTGCTATCACAGCTACACAGATGCTGGACTCAATGATTGAAAAACCACGTCCAACAAGAGCTGAAGTAACAGACGTTGCAAACGCTATCTATGATGGTACATCTGCTATTATGCTGTCTGGTGAAACAGCTGCCGGTAAATATCCAATCGAAGCTGTAAGAACAATGGCTGCAATCGCTGTGGCAACAGAAGACAACATCAACTACAATGCCCAGCTGCGTGCAAGAGACTATGGCACAGGCCTGTCAGTTACAGACGCTGTTGCTCACTCTGCATGTTCTATCTCAATGGATATCGGTGCTGATGCTATCGTAACTGTAACACAGTCCGGTTACACAGCAAGAAATATTTCCAAATACCGCCCAGGTCTGCCAATCATCGGTTGTACAGATACTGAGCAGGCTGCACGTCATCTGGCACTGTCCTGGGGTGTAACACCTGTACTGATGAGCACAGTTAGAAGCACTGACGAACTGATTGACCTGTCTATCGCAGCAGCTATCAAAGAAAAACTGCTGGTAGAAGGCAACACAGTAGTTGTAACTGCTGGTGTACCTGTAGGTGTATCTGGTTCTACAAATATTCTGAAAGTTCAGACTGTTGGTAAAATCAGCCTTGGTCATCTGAAACTGTAATTCAATAACAAAATATTTAAGGTACTGCATATGCAGTACCTTTTTGTTTTGTATACAGACAACCACCAGCTATGCTGGTGGAAAATGCTTTAGCTTCAAGCATTGAGCGAAGCGAAATGTCATTCCGAGCAACTTGTTGCGAAGAATCTTTGCACTGGTGTTATCTGGAATTATTACTTTGCAGATAGTTCTGGAACAAAGATCCTTCGACTCGTTTTACTCGCTCAGGATGACATATTACCACTTTAGTGGTTGCAGTGCGCGTAATGCAGTTGACGGATTTTCAATACCTCTTGAGAGGTGAGC
>JAFZDX010000064.1 GCA_017560985.1 Oscillospiraceae bacterium | reverse complement strand
CTGACCATCTGCTCTTTTTGCACCAAGTCTTTTTGATTCAGAATCACGACCGTTCTTTGTAGAACCAACGCCCTTCTTATGTGCCATTATTCAATTCCTCCCTTATGAAAATTAACCAACAATTTTAGTGATTTCTACTTTTGTGTATGGCTGTCTGTGGCCCATTCTTCTGGATGAACCTTTTTTAGGTTTGTATGTGATGATGTTAAGTTTTTTGCCTTTGCCGTTTTTCAGAACTTTAGCTTCAACTTTTGCACCTTCAACAACAGGTGTGCCAAATTTTGCTTCTGCACCTTCGCCTACGAACAGAACTTCTTCAAAAGTAACTGTTTCATCAGCCTGAACGTCCAGTTTTTCGATGAATACTACATCGCCTTCGCAAACAGCGTACTGTTTGCCACCAGTAACAAATACTGCTTTCATTTTAATACCCTCTCATTAATTAAGTCTCGCTGAACCAGGTGTATATAAACATTTATATAACTTAAATTAACCATTTACATGCGGCTTAAATATAATAACACAAACATATAGTAAAAGTCAATAAGAAAATGTTTATTTTTTCTCTATTTTAAACAGTTTTTCGCACTCTTTATTGTGTTTTTCAAAAGGTTGGCACGTGTCATAAGGCCTACCCCGCCAGGTACCGGTGTAATCTTTGAAACCACATCAATACAGCTGTCAAAATCAGCATCGCCGCAGAGTTTGCCTTCGCTGTTTCTGTTGATACCAACATCGATAACCACTGCGCCAGGTTTCAGCATATCGCCTGTAAGGAAACCTGCACGGCCTACTGCAACTATAACAATATCTGCCATACGGGTTTTTTCTGCGATATTCTTTGTTTTTGAATGGCAGATAGTTACTGTGGCAGAGCGCTGGAGAGCCAGCACAGCAACCGGTTTGCCTACTATATTACTGCGGCCGATTACCACCACATCCTTGCCTGTCATATCAATACCGGCATAGTCCAGCATATCGATACAGCCCTGTGGTGTGCAAGGTGTAAAGCAATCTTTGCCTATATTCATATTACCTACATTTACAGCTGTAAAGCCATCCACGTCTTTTGCTGCTGAAATAGCGTTTATAACTGCATATTCATCAATATGCTTTGGCAGTGGAAGCTGTACAAGAATACCGTGAACTGAATCATCATTGTTCAGTCTTTCAATTTCAGCCAGCAGTTCACCCTGTGAAACTGTTTCAGGCATTGCAATATTTTCTGAAATAATGCCGCATTCTGCACAGTCTTTGTGCTTACCTTTTACATATGTAAGGCTGGCAGGGTTTTCGCCAACTATGATAACTGACAGTTTGGGATAAATGCCCTGATTATTGAGAGAAATAACTTCTTCCTTTACCTGTGCTTTAATCTGCGCGGAAACTTCTTTACCGCTGATAAGTTTACTGTCCATTTTCTCCTGCCTCCTGTTTTTTATTTATTTTAATATAATTGTACACTATAAATGCCAGTGCCGCAACCACAGTAACAACTGCAACAAGCTGGCTGGTGCGCAGACCGCCGTTTGTAGCCAGACTGTCTGTACGCAGACCTTCTATAAAAAACCTGCCGAAACCGTACCAGGCAGCTGACATACACAGTATTTCGCCACTGAACTTTCTTTTTCTGAAATATGTGAACAGAATAATAAAACCGATTAAACACCATACAGATTCGTACAGGAATGTAGGATGTACCGGCATATCAGGATAAACAGTTATACCCTGTTGTGCCAGTGATGGTGCCACACGGTTAAGGTAGCGGGTAGTGCTTTCGCTTATCATACCGAAAAGTCCTGTGGTATTGGTACCGAAGGCTTCCTGATTCATAAAGTTTGCCCAACGTCCAAAAGTCTGCCCGAAAAGAAAACCTGTAAAAACACAGTCGGCGGCGTCAAAGAATTTAATTTTTTTCCATTTACAAAGAAAAACGCCTGAAATTGCACCTGCAATAAGACCGCCGTATACACCTATACCGCCATCGCGCAGATTAATCATATCCCACAGTGTTTCGTATTCAAAAGGTGCAAATGCCACATAGTATGCGCGGGCACCTATGATACCAAAAATTGCACCGAATATGATAACATCAAGGAAATCGTCATCATTTATACCCAGTTTTTTGCCCAGGTACAATGCCATTGAAGCACCTGCAACCATTGTAAACGCAAATATGATACCATACCAATATATATCAAAGCCAAATACTGAAAAAGCAACACGATTTATAGTCAGTTCAATACCCAGATTTGGGAACTGTACGTGATTAATCATCTTTACCCTCCATTGGCATAACTGTAAATACTGTGCGTTTATCCGGGCGGAACATTGTCTGCATCTGGCTGTTTACATCTTCCAATGTAATGGCACTGAGTGTTTCCAGTGCAGTGTATGCTGTTCTGCCTTTGAAATGCGCATTGGCAATATTTGTAGCAACTTCTTCTACATTTTCAAAGTCAACAATCATACTGCCGTACATAGAGTTTTTGCTGGTGAAGAAATCTTCTTCGTTGATACCTTCTGCTTTAAGTTCATTGATGGCCAGCTCTATTTCTTCCAGCAGCATATCAGGATATGCTGTTTCGCCGGAAATAATTGTGGCATAATAATCTGCACCACTGAAAACTTCACCTTCAAATGTGCCGTTTACAATATTTCTGTCATAGAGTTTGTTGAACAGTTTGCTGGTTGCACCTGTGAGAACATCCATAATGATTTCACCGCACAGTTCCTCTTTGATTGTAACCGGATTGGACATTTTTTCCTTGAATCCAACAGCGATAAGAGGCACTGAAACAGGCATATTTATGGATTTTTCTGTGTAGTTTATTTCGTCAGGTTCTTCTGTGCGCAGTCTTTCCACTTCCAGTGTTTCATATTTGAAACCTGCCCTGTCACAGGCTGCAAGGACTTTATCCAGTGTAATGTTGCCAGCAACTGAAAGCAGCATCTGTGATGGTGAATAGAATGCTTTTGCACAGTCGTAAAGCATTTTGTCTGTAATCTGTGCAATGCTGTCCACTGTACCGGCGATATCGTCACGTACTGTGTGGTTTACAAACAGACCTTCCAGCACACCGAACAGCATACGCCAGTTTGCGCTGTCATCGTACATTTTGATTTCCTGACCGATAATGCCCTGTTCCTTTTCCACTGTCTGTGGAGTGAAATAAGGTGTTGTAACAAAATTCAGCAGAATATCAAGGGATTCATCTATTTTATCTGTTGCTGTAAAAATGTAGCAGGTTTTGTCAAAAGATGTGAACGCATTTGCGTTTGCACCTGTTTTGGCATATTTGTCAAAGGCATCGCCATCCTCGTTTTCGAACATTTTATGTTCCAGGAAGTGGGCAACACCTGCAGGGATGTCATATTTTTCCCCGTTCATAATAAAACTTCTGTCCACTGAACCGAAGTTTGTGGCAAAAACGGCATGTACAGCATTATAACCCGGCATATTGTAGCAGGCTATCTGCAGTCCACAATCTGTTTTTACCAGCTGATAGCTTTCATTTAATATATTGTTTCTGATTTCTGACATAAGTTTACCTTTATTTAGTTAATGTATATACAACATTTAGATTGAGAAGTTTCAGAACATTTCTGATATCATCGGCTGTTACTGCTTCTACCCTGTCCATAACCATTTCAGGTGTGAAAGATGTGCCGCGGATAGCTTCATTAAGATACCAGGCTTCCAGGCCGTGAAGACCATCATAGTTTGCTTTCAGGCTGTTGATGATAATCAGTTTTGTCTGTCTGATTTCTTCATCTGTGATTTCGCCTTCAATCATATTTTTCAGTTCTGCCTGTACTGCATCTATTGTTCGCTGTGTATTGTGATGTTCAACACCGGAGTCAACAGACATACTGGATGTGAATCCATTGAAACCTGCTGCACAGTAATAGCAGAGTGACTGCTTTTCACGCACATTTTTAAACAGTCTGGAGGAGGCTGTGCCGCCATAAAGAGCGCTGGCTACCAGCATGTGGTATCTTTCGTCTTCTGTAAGCAATCTTTCAGTTGTATAAAGCAGACACACTTTTCCCTGTGTAGTATCCATTGATTCGCTGAAAAATTCTGCTGTTTTTACATGCATTGCTGTAACTGGCAGGATTTCTGCTGTGGCAGTGCGATCTGTGTTGAATGCCTGTGTAAGTTTTTCTATTGCAGAATCAGGATTATTTGCAGTGATAAAGATTTCTACAACTGCCTGTTCCAGCATTTCTTTATAACATTCAAACAGCTGCTGTGGTGTGATAGCATCAATTTCGTTAAGATAACCCATTCTTTCAACACCGTTAAGACCATCACCAAAGAATTTTCTGCGGGCATTTTTTACGCAGTAACCGCGCTTGTCGTTGATTTCACCCTGGATATCTTCACGAAGTTTGAATTTTTCCACTTCCAGCCAGTCGGACACAAAGGCACCGTCTTCCAGACAAGGGCGGAAAATAACACCCAGAAGAACATGGCACAGTTCTGCCAGCAAGTCTTCGCCATTAATGCAATATTCGTTTTTTATGCCCTGTACTGTAAAGCGAAGGCAACGGTTTGCACCGATTACCGCATTGCCCACAGAAAGCTGTGCTGCATACATTCTGTTCAGTTTTCTGGAAAATGTCTGCATATCAGGATAGTCTTCATATGCTCTTTCAAGAATGCCTGGAAGGAGTGCATACATTGTGGCTTTTTCCCTGGCATTTGGCATTATGAAATTAATGCTGATACGGTTTCTTTTGAACTTTTCATTTTTTAATACAGTTATGTGTGTATTAGGTGCTATAAGTTCTCTTTTCATATTATCTCCTGAATTTTAATTAATATCTTACTAATCTATTATGTTACCACAAAAGATAAAAAAAATAAATAGGCTCTTTTGTAGCTATATTATACAACAATCACAGAATTTCTCTAAAACTAAAAGGAATAAGCCCGGTACAATACCGAACTCATTCACATTTAATTTAATATTTTATTTTGTCTAATATTTGGGGTTCACTTCATTGCACCCTGGCTTGAATTTTTTGTGTTATTCTGAAAACCTGTTTTTGATATGAGTCAGTTTGCCTGTGGATATATCAAAGCCGAAGCGCATGCTTTCTTCATATTTATAGGTGCTGTAAATTTCAAAATAATTGTCCTTTACTTTTTTGATGCTGATACCGTTTGAACCCATTCCATAGCCCACATTGATGTCTGTGTCCCAGCTTTTTAACAGTGTTCCGCTGCTGTCCAGCAGCCCCACTTTATAGCAGTGTTTCAGGACTGTATGACTGTAGTCTGTAAAATTGCTTTCCCAATCATCATCCATACGGTATTGACTGTAGACAACAAGGTATTTGTCTGCATTTTCACGGCGTACAGCGTAAATATATCTGTGTGTGCCTTTGCCGTCCAAATCTGTGTCGCGCCCTGCAGGGAAGTTTTTCTCTGTGGTAAAAATCGGGTCAGGATTGCTCATATCCCTGTCATAAGCACGGAAGGCGTACTGGTCAGTGATATACACATCCCCATTGAGAAAAAAGCCGTAGTCTGTGGCGTTGCTGCTTGTTATCCTACCTATACTTTTCTTACGACCTGTTTTTGTGTTTACCAGAGCCATTTCTTTCCACCAGCCATCGCCGGCGCCTTCCCCTGCCAGTTCTTCAAAGGTGTAATCGCCGCTTTTGGGTTCGCCCTCAATACTTTTTCCATAATCTGTCATAGCACCGCTGAACAGGTATCTGCCGTGGCGTTTATGGAAAAATGCGGTTTCATTGGATGCGGCATTACCGTCTTTATCAAGCACATCATAGGTAATCCACATAAAAGTTTCATCAAGGTCAATTTCTGTGATATTGATATCCACATTTTCTGCCATTGTGTCTTTATACTGAATATTCAGCCAGTTTCTTTCAGCGTTATAGGCCGGGTTTTCTTCAAAGGAATACCTGTCCACATCGCGGAATTTAAGGCGCAGATATTCTTTTACAAGGTCAATATTCACATTGACACCGCCGTTTTCCTTGTCCTGTGTGAATTTTACAGGTATGGCATACGGCTCTGCCAGCACCACCTGATTGGCAAAGTATGCCAGCATTTTATCAACTGCATTTATATCCTTGTAATAATGGCCAATCATTCCGGCATTTATCAGAGGCTGGAGATAATCGTCCATAACGGTCTGTTCCAGCTGGTTTTCATCCATTTCAGAAAGAGTTGTGTATTCATCTATAGCGTTTACAACGGTATATTCCACCACTTCATTTTCAAAATCTATAAATAATCTGCAATGGTCGGTGTAAAAATCAGTAAGAGTCAGGGTTGTAAGATTATCATTTGTCTGTTCATATACAGAGTATGTGTGGGGGCGGATGGAATAGCCGTCTGTATCCGTTGCAGAGAAGAATTCCTCTGTCAGTTCAAGACGGTGTGTCATTATATCGTTTTCATAGCGGCAGATTATCCAGTCTGTCCACTGACCGTAGGGCTGGTCAGCCGGCATGTAACATCTTAGACTGATATTGTCCTTGTCCAGAAACATATTGCTGTAGTCATACTTATCCCAGTCTTCAAAATCAGCCATTGTCACCTGCTGTGTGATTTCTGCAAATGAATAATGTTTTTTAGTACTATTGCTTTCATTTTCAATGGTACTGCTGACAGGCTGCCTGTCACAGGCGGAAAACATTACAGCACATATTATTAATATTAAAAGTTTTTTAATCATAACTATATTACCTTATCCTTTTTAATAAATAACTTCCGTCTTTATCCATAAAAGTGGCTGAACTGTAATTTTACATTTTTCTTTCTGTTTTCTTACATATATTATAAATTAACGCTGTAGGCATTACAACAGAATACTGGTAAATTTCATTGTTTAACCACATGAAGTTTTCGTTATTTTGAAATCTATCCAGATTGTCAATATAATTCCACTACAGGCTCCAAAAATCAGGAGTCACCCTGTTTCGTGTAAGGTTTATGAATCTCATAGATATTTTGAAAAAACGGCATAAAAAAACCCCTTATAACACTATGTTCAGTATCATAGAGGGGTATTGAATATCATTATTCAATATATGTTGTGGTTGTTATACTATCACCCGCTAAAGGGATAATACAATTTAAGAGCCTATCTGATAAAATATTCATGAATTTTTTCAACAGCCAGATCAGCAGATGATTTGTCTACAAAAACCGCAATCTTTATTTCGCTGGTGCTGATAAGGCGTAGGTTTATATTGTTTTCATACAGTAGTCTGAAAACAGTGGCGGCCACACCCTTACTGGTTTTTACCCCGCTGCCAACAACGGAAATTTTTGCCACATTATCTTTTATGGATATATGGGAAAAGCCAAGTTCAGCCTGTTTTTCTTTCAGCACTTTTTCCACTGTCAGCTTGTCTTCTTTGTGGATAGTAAAACTGATGTCCTGCTGGCCATAATCAGAGGCGGGCAAAGAAATCATATCCACGTTTACACCGGCATCGCTGACTGCCTGGAAAATAAAGTAAGATGAACCAGGTTTATCAGGTATATCTCGCAGTGAAACGATGCAGATATCCGGTTCTTTTATAATACCTTTTACTGTGGCCGTCCCCAGTGCCATCACTTCTTTGATGACAGTACCCTTGCTCTGTGGCTGTTCGAAAGAACGTACATTAAGCTGTACCCCCTGTTTCTTGGCTGATTCCACCATCTGCATATCCACACCGGTATAGCCGCTGGTACAAAGTTCTATAACTTCGTCATAGTCTATTTTTTCCAGTCTGGCGGCATATGGTGTAACAGCAGGGTCAGCAGTATAGATACCGTCATATCTGATATAAACCTGGCACTCTGCGGCTTTCAGCACGGCAGCACAGTCAACAGCAAGAAGTCTGGCATCTTTTTCTGTAAGCAACAGCATAAGCGAAGTTTTTGCCCCCTGTACATCCTGTACAGAATCTATCACAGTAATATCATCACCGTAATATCTGGCACCATACTGTTTTTCACATACCAGCAATATTTTATTGCCTGTTTGCAAATCTTCTGTCAGCAAAGGACGTATATCAACACTGTTTTTTGCGCAGTTGCCTATATATTTAACAACAAATGCCATAATTAAACGTCCTGCATAATGCGTTTTGCAGTAACAACAAAGGAATGTTTCTTCATTTCTTCAACCAGAGAATCCACATCACCTATCATATCTTTAACTTTAAGTGTAAGTGAAACAGCGGCTGTGCCATCAACAGGGGCAGCCTGTGTGATTGTAACAATACTTACATTGAAATTTGCAATAATCCGCAGAAGTTTCTGCAATGCGCCCAGTTCATCCATAAGAACAACATGAACTGCCACAACTGTTTTTGTTTCGCTTACATCAAAAATTTTGTCTTTATATTTATACAGCGCACTGCGGGAAATATCCACTTCTTTTGCCGCCGCAGACAGGTTTTTAACTGCGCCTGAAGCCAGAAGTTCCTTTGCACGTACTACTTTCATAAAAACATCTGGCAACACATCACTGTCAACCAACAAAAATCTTTTTGCCATTTACATATACCTCTCTATAACATACATTTTTTACAATATCTATATAATAGAATATCCTTCAAAGGTTTTCAATATGCAAAATGTATAATAATTAATACAAATGTTTTACACTGGCGCACATTTTTAATGTTGACGGTTCAAATTTCAAAAAATATTTTTATTACCATTAAAATGCTAAAAAAATGTCCCCCTACCATATATTATCCAAGTTATTATATTGAAAGGATTATTTCCGGGCTTTGAATAACGGTTATTTTAATATATAATAGCTACAATAGTTACAATAAGGAGGATTAATATGAAAGAAGTTAAAAAATAATAAAAGCAATATTATAATTGTATTTTTGATTGCTGTGATGCTTGTTGTTTTTGCATTTTTCTACATCTATGAAAAAGGAAACCCTCTGGATGCAAACAAGCTGAACAAAGAAAGCGACCTGTACCTGCAACAGACATACCCTGATTTACAGGATGAATTTAAAAGAACAACAGATGCTTATTTTATCAGGGCAGACATAAGCTATTTTGATAAAGCATCGCAAACATATATTCCAACAGACGGCAGCTGGCAGGTTTATTACACCAAAACAAACCAACCTGATACATATATTTATTTTGTATATGACAAGGACAAAAATATGATATATGACAGTTGCAGTGACAGATACTTAAAAGGCGCTATGATTTATGAAAAGCTGGAACAGGAATATTCAAACTTCATAAAAAATATATTCACTGAAGAATATAACAACGGTATACCTAAACATTCTACATCATTGGAAGCTGTTATGAATGAAAGCCACGCAGATGCAGATTTTATGTATCATAACAACCACATATCACATATTGAGCCGTATAGTGGTCCTGTTCTTGACATAACCCAGGAATATACTATGGAAGAACTGGCAAAGGAATATGGACAGGTATATTTCAGATTTAATGATGGTATAAGTTATAATATGAATCAGGACGCTGAAGCTGTAAAAGAATCTTATAGAACAGTTGTTGATAATCTGTATAACCGCTGTCTTGAAGTAAAAGAAATCGTAACAGAATATAAGATTCCTTTTAAAAATATATCAATAACACACGGGTTGTTTGAAGGGGTGTTCAACATAACCTATGAACAACTTTTTAGCGATAATCTGTATCAATTTATCTATGGTAACTACACTATAATATAAACAAAGGCGACACTTTAAAGTGTCGCCTGATTTTTTATTCAGCTTTTTTTCTGAGAATAGACATAGGTCTGATTTCTACAGGGCAGTCAACTGTAAATGCCATTTTGGAATGTGGTGTAGACTCTACATTTTCACCTTCTGCATTTTTAATCCAGTTTGGTGTGAATTTAATTGTATCACCTGATGGCTGAAGAATTTCGATTTCATCGCCAAGAGTGAATTTACCGCGCTGTGAGCAGTACAGCACACCGTCTTTCCAGTCTTCAACTACACCCAGCAGATCCCATTCCCTTACATAGGAGGATGTATCTGTTGTCTGTATAGCATTTTCCGGACCAAAATAGAAACCTGTTGAATATCTGCGGTGGCTTGTCTTTGTCAGTTCTTCCATAGCTGACAGTGGGCACAGCCAGTCTGTTGGATTTTCATAGTAAGAATCGATTGCTTTTCTGTAAGCAGAAGTTACAGATGCAACATAGTAAAAACTTTTTGCTCTGCCTTCAATTTTAAGACTGGAGATACCTGCTTCAACCAGCATATCAACGTATGGGCCCATACACAGGTCGTTGGCGTTCATAATATATGTACCGCCTTCGTTTTCGCCGATGTCATATTCCATACCAGGGCGTGTCTTTTCGTGAAGTGTCCATTCCCAACGGCAAGGCTGTGCACATTCGCCGCGGTTGGCATCACGGTTTGTCAGATAGTGGGACAGCAGGCATCTGCCGGAGAATGACATACACATTGCGCCGTGAACAAAACATTCGATGTCCAGGTCAGCAGGTGTATTTTTTCTGATTGTGATAATATCTTCAAAGGACAGTTCACGTGCAAGAACAACACGTTTTGCACCGAGTTTGTAAGCCGCATTTGCAGAAACATAGTTTACAATACCTGCCTGTGTGGAAACGTGCACTTCCATATCCGGTGCAATTTCCTTTACCATAGCAAGAACACCAATATCTGCAACTATAACTGCGTGAACACCGATATCTGCAACTTTTTTGATGAATTCAGGCATTTTGCCTACTTCTTCATTTGTTGGAACTGTGTTCAGTGTAAGATAAATCTTTTTGCCAAGGCTGTTGGCAATATTTACAGCTTCCTGCAACTGATCAAGTGTGAAGTTTTTTGGAGCAGCACGCATACCATATTCTTCTGCCCCCAGATAAACTGCGTCTGCACCATATTCAAAAGCGTATTTAAGACGCTCGATATCACCGGCTGGTGATAAAAGTTCAACTTTTTTCATATAAATTTCCTTTATTATTTTTTAAGAGATGCGTTTACAGACCAGGCTTTGTCGCAGTTTACAAGATGCTGTGCATAAGTCTGTGCATACCAATATTTACCTGTAAGGTCTGTTACAAAGAAGTAGTAGTCATCAGCCATAAACTGTTCATCTGGCCAGAGAGTTGCCTCAATAGCTGTGATACCAGGGTTGGAGATTGGTCCTGGTGGCAGGCCTCTTACTTTATATGTATCGTATGCGGCCATCATACCTGCAGGCACTTTATTCACACCGCCATAATATGTAACGATGTAGTCGTAAACGTAGTTGCCTGGTTCGTTGATATAGCTGCAAACATTACATTCCAGCAGTGGCTGGCTGGAACCTGGTTCCAGTCTGTTACGCAGACAGGCCGCAACAAATTTCTGGTCTTCTGCGTGACCTGCTTCTTCCTGTACGAAAGATGAAAGTGTGATTACTTCATCCAGGGTCATACCGATTTCATCCATACGATCGTACATTTCCTGTGTAATCTGGCTGTCGAAATGTTCATACATTTTGGCAACATAGTTGTACACAGTGTCATCTTCATAGAATTCGTATGTATCTGGGTAAAGGTAGCCTTCACCTTTCATAAATTTATGGTCGTGTTCTTTGATTTTGTTCCAGAATTCAAACTGGCTGAAATCACTGTTGTTTGCCACGTCAATAAATTCCTGTGCAGTACACAAACCATTGTTTTCCATTCTCTGGGCCATCTGGATAAGAGTAAAGCCTTCCGGGAATGTAACTGTCACAGTTGGGCGCAGGTCCTGTACTGTGGACAATACTTCAATGATTTTGTCATAGGACATATTTGTGTCCAGTTCAAAACTGCCATACTGCAGATTCTGCGGTGGATTCATTTTAGTGTAGATTTTGAAGTAAAGGCTGTTCTTGATAACACCATTTTCTGCAAGAATTTTGCCGATAGTGTTTGCACCACTGCCTTTTGGCACTTCGATGGTAACCTGTGCACCTGGCTTGTCACTGCCGTTTACATCACCCAGTGCTGAAAAGCCCAGTACACCGCCACCGATAATTATAATTACAAGTAAAAGTGAAATAATCTTTTTCAAAGGGATTTCTCCTTTATAATTCGATTTAAATTAATCTATACCTTCTGTCATTGCACGCTGATTAAGTTCTTTCATCATAGGGATAACCATAATGAGTGCAAATGTGAATGATACAACGTCTGATGCAGCCTGTGCCAGTGACAGACCTGTAAGGCCCCAGAAATGTGTCATAATGATAACACATGGCAACAGTGAGAACAGCTGACGGCAGAGCCCCAGGAAGCCTGCCTGGAATGGTTTACCAAGAGCCTGGAAAAGACCTGTGGCAATCATTACCCAAACGTGCATTGGCAGAACAACACACTGTGAACGGATAAGCAGCATACCGATGTCAAGAACATCCAGTTCAGATGAGAAGATTGTGATAGCCTGCTGAGCAAAGATGAACAGGAATGCGCCAAGTGTAGCACAAAGTGCAACACCGATGGCACTTGTCATAAAGAATGCTTTTTTAACACGTTTGTATTTTTTTGCACCCCAGCAGAAACCGGCGATTGGCTGGAAGCCCTGACCAAAGCCCATAACAGCACTGCCCACAAAACGCAGGGATTTGTTTGCTACTGAAATAGCTGCAAGGGCTGCATCACCAAATGTGGCAGCTGTGCGGTTTATAGTGATTGTGGAGATGGACATAAGGCTGGTACGCAGCATTGTTGGGATACCCATACGGGCAATTTCTGCGTAAAGATCTTTTTTAGGTGTAAAATATTTTGGTTTGATGTCAATGATACATTTTCTCTGATAGTAAGGCATCAGCAGGATAATCATTGAAATGAATTTTGAAATACCTGTTGCAATAGCCGCACCGGCAACACCCATACCCAGAACATTGATAAACAGTGGATCAAGGAAGATATTGATAACACAGCCTGAAACAGAACCTATCATAGAGAATGTGGTACTGCCCTCTGCGCGCAGTGTCTGTGAAAGACAAACTGTGGCGGCTGTGATAGGTGCAGAAAAAAGAATCCAGGAAGCATATTCGATGGAGAATGCTTTGGATGTTTCTGTTGCCCCCAGAAGAATAACCAGTGGACTGCGGAAAATATAGAAAATGGTTGCAATTACTGCAACGATACCCATGGCAGTAAACAGTGTAGTAGATGCTGCACGTGTTGCTTCATCATGGTTTTTGGCACCAAGCTGACGTGAAATATAGCTGGATGCACCCATACCGAAACCAAGGGCAATGGCACGCATAATCATCATCAGTGAGTCGTTTACACCAACAGCAGCTGTGGCTGCTTTACCCAACTGGCTAACGAAATATGTATCTGCCATATTGTAAAGGGAGTCAATCAGCATAGACACAACCTGTGGCAATGCGATGACAGGAATAACTTTCAAGAGATTGCCTTCCAGCATAAACTGGCGGCGTTCTTCTCTTTTCTGTTCAACTGTTTTAGTTGAAGAACTCATTTAAAACACCTCGGATACTTTTTCATTTTTATCATAACATTATAATTTTAACACAAATTTTACAAAAATGGAATAAAAAATAAAGGCTGTATTTATTCTATTGGTAAATTTGCATATACTTCGTCACTGATACCTTTTATCATACACCAGTCACAAGTTTTTCCTTCTCCGAGAAAAAGGTCTGACATTGGTGACAGGTATACAGTGGCTTTTTCACAGCCGGTTCTTTCCCTGGCTGCCTGTAAAATTTTTATTGCATTTAATGTAGATGTGGCCATAAGTTCCACAAAACGCATAGTGTCGCCTTCCACATAGTACACACCGTATCCATCTTCTGTTTCAACAGTACTGCCACCGGATGCGTAGTGGCTGTAGGCAAAAGTTTCATAACCTTTTGGTGTATAGTGCAGAATGTTTTCATTGCAGAATTTATTTCGCAGAACTTTGAATCTTGATGCAGTAACAATATCAAACCGGGCATTTGTCCAGATATTCTTTTTTATTTCAACTTCAGCTTTTCTCACCTGTGTAACATTGTCAAACCCAAGTTTTTTCCAATAAGAAAACAATGTTTCGCTGGCCGGTTTAAGCATACAGAAACTTCTGCCCATAGAGGCCTGATCTTCCAATGCATACTGTACAAGCTGTTTCATATACCCCTTCCCCTGATAGTCAGGGTGGGTGCAGGCAGAGTAGAGATAAAAGCCTTTTTGGCTTTTATACTCCATTTCAGCCATAGATATAAGCATTGAAGCCACTTTTTCATTATTTTTTACAATGTAAATGTCTTCTGCTTTACACTGCGAAAATACAAAATCACAGAAGCCGGCTGTGCCATCGTCAAACATATATTTCCATAGTTCTCTTACCGCCGGGATATCCTGTGGTGTAGCTTTTAAAATTTGCATAAAATCTCCTGTTTATCTGGACTGCGCCAGAAATTTTTTGCGGATTTCTGTTGGGAAATAACTCATTTTTGCTTTGCGCAGATTTTCAATACCCATATCATCTTCCCTGTTTATCAGCTCAAACTGTGTAAAGCAGTTCAGTGCAAAATCTCTGTTTATAACGGCATATGCCCCATTGATTTCATGATAGGCTTTTTCCACCATAACATCTACCATTTTTTCATTTATAGGTGCGGCCAGTGAAAAAGCCACTATTTTGCCCTGTGACTCTATCATTGCGCCCATAATACCCAGCTTTTCAAAATGGTCAATCAGCAACAGTATACCTTTCTGCTCACTGGCAAGGTCCCAGCTGTTTTCAGTGTTATAGATGTTGCACCAATCGCCAACAAACTGTTTTGCGATTTGTTTATTATCCTCTGAAAGCAGGATAAACCTGTAATCAGGGTTTTCTCGTAGAAAACGGGAAATATGATTGCGTTTTTTCTGATAGTTTTTCCCCGGTAAATTTGCAAGGTCAGAGGTGCGGTATATGTAATCCGCACCATTTCTGTCTTCTTTTATATCAAATATATCTGAAAAATTTTCCTTGAGAAATTCGGCATTATTCTCATCAATTCCATAGATGCTGATTTTTTTGCCATCTGCATCACGGATAATTTTTTCTATTGCCTGTTTTTTATCCATCTGCCCCCGAGGATACAGGTACCAGATATGCTCTCTGCCGAAAGAGCGCATAAAAACAGTATTTTCTTCCACCGCTATCTGGATATCGTGGCGCATTGACCATACAAGCATTGTTGCAAAGCAATGTTCGCAGTTTTCAATGCCAGAACTTTTCAGAAGCGGTGAAACCTTTTCATAATCTTCTATCTCAATATTTCTGAATTTTAGCATATAGTATTAAAGCAAGTGCCGTATTGTTGCCATTACCTGCTGTGAAATTTCTTCGATAGTAAATGGATTTTCTCCATCATCACAGCGGATAACTGTCCATTTGTCGTGCTGTGCACAGAAGCGGGCAGCCAGACGGGACTTTGCAAGATAATCTGTATCTTTTTCGTGGATGTCTTTTTTGCTTTCATCCCCCTGGTAGCGTCCTGAAAGAAGTTTCTGTGAAACTTCTGGTGACATATCCAGGTAGATTACACAGTCTGGTGAAGGGATACCCATTTTATTGTATTCAAAATCATACAGCCAGTCCATATATTCAACCCACTGGCTTTCATCCAGTTTGGAGCACTGGTGAACACCATTGGAAGTGGTATATCTGTCGGCAATGATTATGTAGTCATCATTGTACTCTTTGCCCCAATCAGATTTGAAACTGGCAAAGCGGTCAACTGCATAGAAGCTGGAAGCCGCATAGGCATTGACATCACCAGGTTTTGAGCCAAACTGACCTGCAAGATACATTCTTACCAGTGCAGAAGAATCACTGGAATATACAGGAAAAGAAATTTTCTTCACTTTTTTACCCTGTTTTTCCAGAGTTTCAAACAACAGCTGTGCCTGTGTACCTTTGCCGGAACCGTCAAGGCCTTCGATAACAATAAGTTTGCCCATATTATTCACCAACTTTTGTATTTTTCAGCTGTGCATATTTGTCGCGCATTTCCAGCATACGGCCACAGCTCATTTTGCCTTCTGGGCATGGACCGGAAACACATGGTGGGCCGGAACGAACAAACAGTGCAGGTGTAACTTCACACACAAGTCGCAGCATTTCGTCTGCCAGTTCTCTGATTTCCCACTGTGCGCGTGTGCAGCAACGGTGACGGAAGAAGTTGTTAAGGCTGCGTGTGTTCATTGTAACAATCATTTTTGTTGTGCAGGCATTTGGCAGGATGAAACGTGCATCTTCCAGGGCTTTCTTTTCAGCTGTACGGTTAGCTGTTTTTTCGTCCATACCCTGTGCCATAAATTTTTCTTTATGTGCTTCTTTCAGCAGCTGTGTAACTTTCTGATAGTTTTCAGCAGCCATTGCCATAGAATCATTGAACTGTGCCAGTGATTCTGGATCATCCATAATTTCAGGTGGTGTTACAAAATCAGGTTCTTTCAGATTAACATATCTCTGGCTCTGTACAGAGTATGAACCGATTCTGTGGCGTGTAATCTGTGCAAGGAGTGAGCGGGATACACCTTCAATAGCAAATGTGAAAGAAGCGTGTTCTGTTGGGCTTTCGTGACCAAGGGAAGCCAGCATTTCTACAAATTCTTTGCTTTTTTCTTCTGTAAGGCCGTCCAGCAGAGTATCGATCTGTGCATTGGAGTAGCACAGTTTTGCAGCAGCTGCTACAACTTTTTCAGGGTTTGGAGTATGAGCGATAAGTTTTACTTTCATAATAAACCTCTTTTATGTATTTTAATCTAAAAATTATTAACTGCGTACTGTTTAAAATATTTAGGCAATTCCTATGGAATTGGGAAAAATTCCTCCACCGCAAGCGGTCCCTCTCCCTTTAAAAAGGGAGGCTTAATTATTCTATTTTTGAAACAGGGGCAAAGTTTGCCATAACTTTTTTGGTGCCAACGCTGTCAAAAGTGATTTCCAGCATTGAATCGTTGGCGATAGGTGTGATTTTCACCACTATGCCTTCACCGAACACATTGTGACGCACCCTGTCACCCACTGCAAATACCTTTTTACCTGCAGGTGCCGCTGCCGGCTTTTTAGGTGCAATAGCAGAATTTTCAAGGAATGAATTTCTGCTGTAAGGTGATTTTGTCTGCACCACAGTTGCACGGCTGAGTGGTTCCACCCTGTTGATTTTAGGGCGTTTATCTATCATTTCACATACAGATTTATCCATTTCTTCAATAAATCGTGATGGCAGTGGACGTTTTGTCTGACCAAAAACCATTCTTTCACTGCAGTGTGAAATATACAGCTCTTTCTTTGCGCGGGTTATGCCAACATACCGCAGACGGCGTTCTTCTTCAATATCGTCAGGGTTGTAACGGGACATTTCACCCGGGAAGATTCCTTCCTCTACACCTACAAGGAACACATATGGAAACTCCAGACCTTTTGCAGAATGGATAGTCATAAGTGTTACACTGTCAGCATTTTCGTCATAGTTGTCGATATCACTGATGAGAGAAACTTCTTCCAAGAACATTTCCAGTGTGGCATCTTCATTCATATCTTTATAAGCCTGAATGTTGGAAACCAGCTGACCAACGTTTTCCAGCTTGGTTCTGCCTTCTTCACCCATATCTGCCAGCATCTGTTCATAACCTGTGATTTTCAGCAGGTTTGGCACAAACTCTTCCATTGGGCGTGTACGATAAAGTTCCAGCAAAGAACGGTAGATATTCAGGAAATTGTTCAGTGGGGCAAGAGAACGGGACAGGCGTGGATAGTCGTACATATTATACAGTACCTGAATAATACTTACGCCTTTTTCATCAGCAATTTCCTGTAATGTATTGATAGTGGTATTTCCTATTTTTCTGGCTGGAGTGTTAATGATACGTTTCAGGCGAAGATTGTCAGTAGGGTTCACCACAACATGGATATAGGCCATAATATCGCGGATTTCGGCACGGTCATAGAAACGGTGACCGCCGATAACACGATATGAAATACCACTTCTTGCCAGGGCATTTTCCATATTGGCAGACTGCATATTCATTCTGTAAAGAATAGCGTGGTCAGCCAGTTTTGCACCTTTTTTCACATTTTCACCAATGATGGAGACTACATTCTGTGCTTCATCAAACTCTTTGTCCAGATGATAAATCTTTACTTTTTCGCCACCTGATGTAGATGTCCACAGTGTTTTGCCCTTACGGCCTTTGTTGTTTTCAATAACACTGTTGGCGGCATTAAGGATATTTGATGTGGATCGGTAGTTCTGTTCAAGGCGGATAACCTTTGAATCCGGAAACTGTTCTTCGAAACTGAGAATGTTTTCGATAGTAGCACCACGGAAACGGTAAATACTCTGGTCATCATCACCTACAACACACAGGTTATTGTGACCCTGTGCCAACAGATTGATAAGTTCAAACTGGGCTGTGGATGTATCCTGATATTCGTCCACCATTATGTAACGATAACGGTTCTGATAGTATTCCAGAGTTTCACTGCTGGCGCGGAAAAGCATTACTGTGTTGAAAATCAGATCGTCAAAGTCCATTGCATTGGCCTTTTTCAGGCGAAGTTGATATTCTTCATAACAGCGTACAATCAGCTTTTCGTGGGTATTTGTGGCATATTTTTCAGCTTCCATAGGGCCGATGAGTTTGTCTTTATAACCAGAAATTCTGTTCATAGCCACTTTAAGCTGAACAAATTTATCATCTATGTTAAGGTCTTTCATAACCTCTTTCATAACACGTTTCTGGTCGTCTGTGTCATAGATTGTAAATTCTCTCCGGTAGCCCAGCAGATAGCCGTCTTTGCGGAGAATTCTCATACACAGTGAATGGAATGTGCTGGCCATAATGTCCTTTGAAGATTCACCCAGGCTGGATTCCAGTCTGGCGCGAAGTTCAGCAGCCGCTTTGTTGGTAAATGTGATAGCCAGGATATTCCATGGATAAATTCTGCCTGTTGCCAGGTGGGTTTCTGTTTCAAAATCCAGTTTTATGTTATTTGCCACAGCATTTTCCAGCATAGCCAGTGTTTCATCACTCACATCACCTGGGAAATATGGGCTGTTGTAGCTATCGCCAAAGCGCACCATATTGGAAATGCGGTTAATCAATACGCTGGTTTTACCGCTGCCTGCACCTGCAAGTATAAGCAGTGGACCTTTGATGTGGTAAACTGCCGCCTGCTGCATATTGTTCAGGTGACTGAACTGCTGTGTAATATATTGTTTTCTTAATTGGGTTGCTTTTGTAAAATCCATTATTACTCTCCTATATCGATCTATTATTTTACCATATATTCATCATATAAACAACAGATTAATATATATGCCAGTCTTTGAAATTGTCTGCCTGGCAGCTGAGCTGTGCCCAGTCCGGCAGTATTTGTTCCACAAGGGAATAGAAATTTTTTGAATGGTCAAAATGCACCATATGTGCCAGTTCATGTACCACAATATAATCCTGTACCCTGTCTGGCAGAAACATAGTACGGAAACTGTAGCAGATTGTATACACACCTTTGCTTTTTATACAACTGCCCCAGCGTTTTTTTGCTGATGTTATTTTGATTTTATCGGGTTTCAACCCCATTATCTGGCCATAATATGCAGTTTTGCGTGCCATAACTTCTCGGGCTTGTTTTTTAAGTTTTGAAATATCCCGCAAAGACAATACTGCGATGTTTTCACTGTTTTCAGACAGCGTCTGTCGGCGCTGTGCTATCCAGCCCAGATTTGCGCTGTAAAACCTGTCTATTGCAGATTTTCTGGTATATTTAGGCACTTTGATTACAACACTGCCATCATTTTCAACTGTCATAACCATCTTTTTCCTGCGGTTATCTTTTATAATTTTATATTCCATTTTACACGACAAAAAGGCGGTCTGATAAAATGCCGCCTTTTGGTTTATAGTTTTATTTTGAAAAACCTGGTGTTACATCACGGAAGCCTGTTTCAAGTTTGCCTTCCAGTTCAAATGCTTTACCTGTGCCTTTAGCCACACATTTTTCAGGCTCGTCAGCAAGGAAAACACGTGTTGTAAGGTGTGACTGCAGGTATTTATCCAGGTTTTTGATTTTTGCACCTGCACCTGTAAGAATAATACCATTTTCAAAAAGGTCACCTGAAAGTTCAGGTGGTGTAACTTCCAACACCTGTTTTACAGTTGTAAGAATTTCAGCAATGATTGGTTCTATAACAGGGTAAATATCGTTTGTGGAGATTTCCAGAGTGCCCGGCAGGCCTTTCAACAGATTTATACCTTTTACTTTAAACACCACATTTTCTTCATCTGTAGGCATACAGTTGGCAACTTCATGTTTCAGGTTTGCAACTGTACGCTGACCTACAACAAAGTTATATCTGTTTTTCAGTGCTTTTGCAATTTCACGGTCAAATGTGTTGCCGGCAATTTTGATGGATTTGGAACATACCACACCACCCAGTGAGATAACAGCAACGTCTGTTGTACCACCGCCGATGTCAACAATCATATTACCGTTTGCTTTGATAACATCAATACCTGCACCAATAGCCGCAGCAATAGGTTCTTCAATAAGGAAAACCTGTCTTGCACCTGCTGAAACAGCAGCATCAACAACTGCATTTTCTTCAATGCCTGTAACTGCACTTGGAATACAGATACATACTTTTGGTTTCATAACCTTGGAGTTGTATGCTTTGTTGATGAAATATTTAACCATTTCTTTTGTAAGGGTATAGTTTGAGATTACACCATCTTTAAGTGGGTATTCTGCAACAATGTTTTTATGTGTCTTACCAACCATCCGGAAAGCCTCTGTACCAAAAGCAAAAGGCTTGCCGCTGCCGGCATCATAGGCAACAACGCTTGGTTCATTGAGAACTACGCCTTCGCCTTCTTTATATATCATAACCTTAGTGGTACCCAGGTCAATACCTATATCGTTTGTGTTTGCCATTATGTATTTTCCTTTCTCTCTATATTCAAAGTATAGCACCAGACATACACCTTTTCCCGTCCAGCCAGTTTAAGTTCAGTGGCGACTGCGGAAACAGTGAAGCCTGTTGTAATTACATCATCTATTACAAGTATATTTTTGCCGGTTAAATCCCCATTGACTTTAAAAGCATTTACAAGATTTGCCTTGCGCTTGTCTCTGGGAAGATTGTGCTGTTTTTCAGTTTTGCGCACCTTTGTAACACAGTCTGAAAACTGCACACCAAAATGTCTGGAAATACGCTTTGCCATTTCTGTTGGCAGGTCGTATTCCTGTGTATAAAGTTTTGATTTATGGCTTGGCACCGGCAACACCATATCTATATTATTTTGCGCCAAAATCTGTTTTATGTCAATGGAAATATCATCTAAAAGTGACGCCAGAAAAGGTGCAGGATTTCGGAATTTTGCACCCTTAACGATGTCAGCCGCTGTACTTTCATACTTGTATGACGCATAGCATTCATTTATAAAGTCTATTTTCTTGTTCAGTGGCAGATGAGGATTTGCGATCCTGCATTTTGCCAGTTCTTTCCTGCATTTATCACACAGGTTGTGGCCATCTGCTGGTTTGAAACAACATTTGCATTTAGGAACAAGAAATATCTGTCTGATAATATTAACCATTATATTCCTCTAAAAAGTGTTTTACACCTGAATAACGCAACTGCTTTTTGCTGTTATGCACCATATTTGCCAGTATTTCGCTGCTGCCTACAACCACCAGCAGTTCTTTTGCACGGGTAAATGCAGTATAAAGCAAATTGCGATATTGAAGTTCATTTGGAGTATCGGACAGGCATAATATAACAGCCTTGAACTCACTGCCCTGGCTTTTGTGTACAGTAATAGCCCAGGCGTGTTCCAGCTGCGGAAAAAACTCCTGCGGGTAAACATAGGTTTTGTCATCAAATTTTATTGTCAGTGTTTTATTGAATCTGTCCACACCTATAATCTGACCTATATCCCCGTTGAAAACACCTACTTCTGTTTCACCATTATCGCGGAGATACTGTAAATCGTAGTTGTTTTTTATCTGCATAACCTTATCGCCCAAACGGAATGTAATACCGTTGAAGGTGATTTCTGCCTTTGTGCCATCTTCAGGGTTTAAAACCGACTGAAGGACTGCATTGATATTTGTGGTGCCACCACGGCGTTTGCGGGAAGGTGTTAGAACCTGAATATCATCAAAGCTGTCAAAGCCATAGGCATTTGGCAATCTTGTTTTTACAAGACCGCTGACAAGGCTTTCTATATTTTCTCCTGTTTCGATAAAGAAATAATCTCCTGTCCTGCCACTTGTTTTAGGGTAAATCCCCTGGTTAATGGAGTGGGCGTTGACAACAATATCACTTTCCCGTGCCTGACGGAAAATATCAGTAAGCTGGACATTTGGTACAAGGTCAGAATCCAGCAGGTCTTTCAACACATTACCCGGACCAACTGCCGGCAGCTGATTGTAGTCCCCTACCAGCACCAGGCGGCAACCATCTTTCACTGCTGTTATAAGCTGGCTGAACAAAACAATATCCACCATCGAACATTCGTCCACTATAAGAACATCGCAAGGAATAGGATTTTCCCGGTTGCGCTGGAATTTTATATCATTTTTTGTACCCGGTACAACTTCCAGCAGACGATGGATAGTCTTTGCATTTTTGCCTGAAAGTTCGCTTAATCTTTTGGCCGCACGACCTGTTGGGGCACACAGGCTGACAACATCTGCCTGCATTTCAAACATAGTAATAATACCTTTAACAAGAGTGGTTTTACCTGTACCAGGACCACCTGTGATAATGCACACCGAACTGTCTGCCACCTTTTCCAGTGCTTTTACCTGGTTAGGCGCATAATTTATGCCCAGTATATCCTGTACTGTTCTGATGGTCTGTGACACATTTATATTTGTTTTCGGTTTTGCAGCCAAAAGCTGTGAAAGTTTCTGGCAACTGACAAGTTCCGCCACATAAAGCTGTGCCAGATAGATGAAATCTCGGCCGTTTATTTCTTCGCAGAACAGTTCGCCTTCATCACATTTTTCTGTTATGGCATTTTCTACCTTTTCTGGTTCCACACCTATAAAAGCTGACACTGTTTCAACCAGCCTGTCATAAGGCACACAGCAGTGACCTTTCTGGCTGTTGTGACGCAGCACATACAGCACACCGCCTGCAATACGCCGATGGCTGTCATATTCCATAGTCATACGGCTGGTTGCGATTCTGTCTGCCCGTTCAAAAGGAAGAAAGGTCGGGTCATTGCACAAAAGATATGGATTTGTACTGATTATTTCTGTGGTAGCCTGTCCGTACACGCCGTACAGAGCGATGGCCTGAGATGCAGAAAGACCATAGCTGGACAGGTTCATAATAACATCCTGTATGCCGTAGATACGTCTGAACTCTGTCTGTATATCCAGTGCCTGTCGATAAGAAATTCCCTTTATAGTGGACAGCTGGACAGGGTCACATTCCAGTATTTCCAGTGCATTTGCACCAAAGGCTTTTATTATCCTTTTGGCGGTAACAGGGCCAATGCCCTTTACAGCACCACTGGCAAGATAGGCATAAATTGCATTTTCATCACTGGGCAGAGCTACTTCGTAGTTCTGCACTTTAAACTGCACACCGAAAGAAGGATGATTTGCATAGCTGCCATAGACAACAAGCTGCTGTCCAGGTGCAACACCTATCATTTCACCCACTACTGTTACCATATCATCGTCAGTCTGCAATTCCAGAACAGTGAAACCTGTATCCTGACTGGAAAAGGTAATATATGCTATTGTACCTTCAAGTCTGTCAAGTTCCTGCACTTTACACCTCAATTAAAAACAAAAATACATAATATATTATAGTGTAAAGTCAGTTTTTTGTAAATAAAGCATTTGTGATATATCTGTGTAAATCTTTCTCCTGTACAACAGTAGCCATAGGAAAATCTGTGCAATCCCCCTCTGAAATAACTATTATTTCATTATTATAAAGTGTATTATGGATATATTGTACAGTGTTGTAGGTGGAAAATGATTTTTCTGCTACCATAACTGTAACAGTTCTGGGGGCAGCTGAAAATCTGATTGACATAATAATCCCATCAATAAGACAGAATAACCCCAGCAAGGCAAACGCGGTAAGTATAATCATATAAACATCAGAAAACATAAACAGCACCTCCGGTTTGTTTGATATAGTGTATGAAGAAGTAAATTTATATGTTACAAAATCCATACTGCTGAATGTGTATAAAAAACAAAACCACCTTTTCAGGTGGTTTTATATCATAATATTAAATTTCTCTTCTGCCTTCCAGTGCGCGGTAAAGTGTAACTTCATCAGCATATTCCAGTGATGCGCCAACCGGCAGACCATAGGCAAGGCGTGTAACCTTTATGCCCAGTGGTTTTACCAGACGGGAGATGTACATAGCCGTGGTTTCACCTTCTATGGTGGAACTTGTAGCCATAATAACTTCTTTTACTGTATCATCCTGAAGACGGGCCAGCAGTTCCTTTACAGTCAGCTGCTCAGCTGTAATTCCGTCCATAGGTGAAATAAGGCCGTGAAGCACGTGGTACATACCTTTGTATTCCCTTGTCTTTTCAAAAGTAGCCACATCGCGTGGGCTTTCAACTATGCAGATAACAGAATTATCTCTTTTCGCTGATGAGCAGATAGGACATATGTCTTTGTCTGTATAGTTCCGGCATACAGGGCAACGTTTTATTTTGCTGTGGACATCCATAATTGCGGCCGCAAATTCTGCTGCTTCTTTTTCGTCCATTGCCAGAACCTGATATGCCATTCTTGTGGCGCCCTTACGGCCTACACCGTTAAGACGGGAGAAATTGTTGATAAGCCTTTCCAAAGGCTCTGCATTATACTGTGCCATAATTAAAAGATGCCTGGTACGTTAAGACCGCCTGTAAGTTTGCCCATTTCTGCTTCGCTTTCAGCTTTTGCTTTTGTGATAGCATCATTTACTGCAGCTGCAACCAAGTCTTCCAGCATTTCGATATCTTCTGGATCTACGATGCTTGGGTCGATGGACAGAGCAACAACATCGTGTTTGCCTGTAACTGTTGCTTTTACCAGACCTGAACCGCTTTCACCAACGTATTCTGTTTCATCCAGTCTGTCCTGCAGTTCTTTCATATCATCCTGCATTTTCTGTGCCTGTTTGATAATCCGGTTCATGTTCTGTGGGCCGCCGCCCATACCTTTTGGTAATCTTGCTTTCATTTTATATATTCTCCTTAAAAATTAATCTATATTTACTTCCACACCCAGGTTTCGCAGGGCGAGGATATCATTTAAACTGTCGTGCTGTTCTTCCACAAACATATGGGCAATGTTTTTAAAGCCGCCAATGTTGTAATGTTTGCCGCAGGCATTAAAGATAGCTGTTTTGATTATACCATTTACTTCCTTGTTTGTGCGGATATAATTGTTCAGACCTTCGTTGCCTTTTATATAAACAATGCTTTTGTACAGGTAGGATGTGGAGTTTTTGATAAATGAATGCAGTGGAATATCCACATCTGCAATAATATCAATAACATCCTGCCAATATGCAAATGGCACTGGTTTTTCTTCTGCCTGTTGTGACGCAATATCCTGTTTTTGCCGTGGCTTCACTGGCTGTGGCTGTGATACAGGAATCTGTGGTTCCGGCTGTGGTGCAGTTTGAGCTGGCTGTGCCACAGATGCCTGGACAGGAGCTGGCTGCCGCATAGGGGTTGGCTGCTGAACAGGAGCAGTGTTTACCACCTGCTGTGGTGCCGGAACAATCTGTGGTCGTACAGGTACTGTCTGTGGAACCTGCTGTGTATTGCACATAGTGTAAACAGCTATATCCATTGCGATTTTAGCATTCTGACCCTTGGCTATGCTGTCAAGTGCATCAGTAAAGCAGTTAAGAGCAAAGGATATAAAGTTATGTGAACAGGTTTTTGCCTGCTGCTGCAATCTGTCAAACTTTTCCTGTGAAATGTTCAGAAGCTGTGCTGTACTGCCCACCAGGTTTGCCACCAGAAGGTTGCTGAAATGGGTAATCAGTTCTTCGCAAAGGCGGCGAATGTCGACACTGCGGCCTATAAGTTCCCTTAAAGACAACATCGACCCGGCCATATCCTCTGCAATCAGTCTTTCTGTAAAGGCAAAAATATCTTCATCCTTTGAAACGCCCACCAGATTTGCCACTGTATTTTCGTCAATATAATTGCCCATTGAAACACATGTATCCAGAATACTGTTGGCATCACGCATTGCACCATCTGAAAGTGTGGCAATCATTTTTGCCGCACCTGGAGTAAGCTGGATGTTTTCTTCCCTGGCAATTTCCAGCAATGCCTCGGCTATATCTTCCACTGTCAGTTTGGTGAAATCATATCTCTGGCAACGGGAAAGAATTGTTGCAGGTACTTTGTGGATTTCTGTTGTGGCAAGGATAAAAATAACGTGTGCAGGTGGTTCTTCCAATGTTTTCAGCAGTGCGTTAAAAGCTGCAGCTGAAAGCATATGAACTTCGTCTATGATGTAAACACGATACTTTGCCATAACAGGCAGATAGTTTACTTCATTCAGTACATCCCTGATATCTTCGACAGAGTTGTTGGAGGCAGCGTCCATTTCAGTAACATCGTAAATGGATTCGTTTTCTATACCTTTGCAAACATCACATTCAAGGCAAGGTTCACCATTTATCGGATGCAGGCAGTTTACAGCCTTTGCCAATATCTTTGCACAGCTGGTTTTACCTGTACCACGGGTACCTGTAAACAGAAAGGCATGGCCTATTTTACCTGCGGCAATCTGGTTTTTCAGTGCCTCTACCACATATTTCTGACCAATAACCCGACTGAATGTTTTTGGGCGGTATTTTCTGTATAATGCTATATGCATGGTCTACCTCCTTATTTTAAAATAGGACAGGCTATAAACGCAAAAGCGTTCTGCATTATCACATATACAAAGAAAGCTTTGCATCGCAGGGAGAATCTGCTTAGTGCTGCTTGGTTCCCCACCTGACACGGTTCACAGCCTGCCCTCGTGCGGCTTTCTTTGTATATCTGACAACGCTGATAGCACTGTCCTGTAACCATTCTATATTAACATATATTTTTTATAATTTCAATATATTTATTCAATTTTGATTAAAAATGCTCCTGTCAACCCAGAGTTGACAGATAGTTGGTGGACTGACTGGTATATTTTTGATAGAATAAGCCCAAAGAGGTGAAGAAATTGACAATAGGTACACGCATACAGACACTGCGAATACAAAAAGGATATACACAGGAATATCTGGCAAACCAGCTGGGTATAAGCCGACAGGCTGTACATAAATGGGAAAAGAATGAAACTCGCCCGGATACAGACAATCTTATTCTGCTGGCAGAAATACTGGGTACAACTGTGGAATATATTGCAGTGGGCGATATTAAATCAAATAACAATAAGAAAAGTATTCCGCTATGGATTAAATATATATTCGTGATTATTGTAACAGCAGTAATTACTTTTGCGGCAACTGTTTTGTATATTGCAAATCAGCCTGTTTCCTTTGATGCCGGTGCCTGTGGAGGCGGCTTTGCCACAGCTGTTTATGATCAGTATGCAGACAGACTTATCGAAGACAATTATTTTTATCTGACAAGGGATATAAAGGACAAAGACGTTGTAAGTATATCCCCTGTCCGCGAAACCAGAGATGTAAAATATGAAGGCAAAGCAATATATATGTCCTTTGATATAGTCTATACGTTCGGCGATTTTACATCAAAAACTGAAAAGATAAGTTTTGTTGGCGAAAGAAAATGGATACAGAATTATAAATGGAGAATGTTAGAGTTGTAAATGAAACAATAAAAAAGACTGCTCAGATGAGCAGTCTTTTAATTTGCGATATGTAAAAATTATTTAACGATTTCGCCAACTGTTGCGCCACCGCAAGCGTTAGCTTCGTCTGTGTCGATGTGCATAGCTGTTGCGTAAGAAGCAGATACTCTAACTACAACATCATCAAAAATCAGGCTTCTGCCTTCGGAATCAGCTTTTACTTTAACGATTTCTTTGTCAGAAACGCCGAAAGCCTGTGCATCTTCTGGTGTGATGTGGATGTGACGTTTTGCAACGATAACACCGTATTCCAGATCAACTTCGCCAGCTGGGCCAACCAGTTTGCAAGGTGCGCTGCCTTCCAGAACGCCAGATTCTCTAACTGGTGCATTCAGACCGATAGAACGAGCGTCTGTTGCAGACAGTTCAACCTGGGATTCTTTTCTAACTGGACCAAGGATAGAAACGTTTTTAATTTCTTTTTTTGGACCAACAACTGTTACTCTTTCTTCGCAAGCGAACTGGCCTGGCTGAGAAAGATCTTTTTTGTGTGTGAGCTGGTGACCAGCACCAAAGAGTATATCAACATGTTCCTGTGAAAGGTGGATGTGTCTTGCAGATGTTTCAAGTAAAACTTTTGCCATTGTAAAATTCCTCCAGAAAAATTTAATTTTTATTTTTCGCTATAAATAATAATACATTAAAATTGTGATTTTTACAAGTACAAAATACACATACTTTGTTTTTCAAACAAATGCACAAATTTCCTCCAAATAAATTCAGCGGATTGTAGATAATCACAAATACTATGTCATATAAAGTTTTAAAACCATATACTGAAAAGGGGGGAATTTTATGTTTAAGGCCTTTGAACAGGAATATTATCATAAAAAACTGCATTTTGATGCCGGCAGAACCATACTGGATAATCTATATTTACATTACAGAAACAGTGTAAACATAGTAAAACTGGATACGTTTGTTCATATTATACAAAAGCATATTGACACTGAAATAGCTTTATCAGATTCGGTCGGGGTATGCTTTGATTTGTTGTGCAGGATGTTTATCGAACAGCAGGCTGACTGCAACACTGTTTTTGTTTATAAAGATGATTTATTCACTGACAAGATAATGGCAGTTTACGATGTATTCAATCAAATTTATATATATTCCAATCCAGATGGTAAATCGCTGGACTGTTTTTATTTCAATACAAATGAAGTACGCAAACAAAGCAGGAAATATATTCATCTGGCACAGTTTCATTTTCAGCAAAGCTTATAAACAGGTAAGTATCTTGAATAAATACATAATTTATGCTATCATAAAATGGAACTTTAATTAATATTGCATACAAAAAGGAGAGCTAATATGGAATTCAATAAAGTTAACCTTGTTTACTTCAGCGCAACAGATGTAAGCAAAAAATATGCACAGGCTATGGGCAAAGCTCTGGAAAAAGAAGTAGTGGAATATAACTTCACAACTCCTGAAAACAGAGACCCTGCAAAAGCACCAGCTTTCGGCAAAGACGACCTGGTTATTATCGCTCTGCCAATTTACGGCGGTAGAATCCCAACAGTTTGTCTGGAATATGTAGAAGCTCTTAAAGGCGACCAGACACCATGTGTAGTTGTAGGTACATACGGCAACAGACATTATGACGATGCAGTTGTTGAAATGGAAGATATGATGAACGCACAGGGCTTTGTAGTTGTTGCAGGTGCAGCAGTTATCGGCAGACATTCATTCTCTGACAATATTGCAGGCCACAGACCAGACGCAGCTGACCTGGAAGGCGCAGCTGAATTTATCAAACTGGTTGTTGAAAAAGAAGGCAAAAAACTGCCAGAAGGCACTATTCCAGGTGCAAGACCATACAAAGAAAAAGGCGGCGCAGCAAACACTCTGCTGCCAAGCACTTCCGATGCATGTATCGGCTGTATGGTATGTGCTGACAACTGTCCAAACGGCGTTATCAGCAAAGATGACCCTAAACTGTTTGCAAAAGATGCATCTTTCTGTCTGAAATGTAACAGCTGTGTAGTAAAATGCCCAGTTGGCGCAAAAGAATTTACACAGGAAGCATTCAAGAAAACACAGGAATTCTGTATCAATGCTTTCGGCAGCCCAGATAAAGACAATCTGTACTGGCTGTAATTTACGATTTATAACTATAAACACCGGAGTTATATCCGGTGTTTTATTTTGCACAAAAAAAGAGTGGGTGTTTCCCACTCTTTTTATTTTCAATATTACATTGCTTTAACAGCAGCCAGGAGAGCGTCCACTTTGTCTGTGTTTTCCCATTTAACGCCCAGGTCTTCACGACCGATATGACCGTAAGCAGCCAGCTGGCGGTAGATTGGTTTACGCAGTTCCAGTGTGTCGATGATAGCTCTTGGACGCAGGTCGAATACCTGTGCAACAGCTGCTTCGATTTTTTCTTCTTCAACTGTGTTTGTGCCGAATGTGTCAACCAGTACGGAAACAGGCTGTGCTACACCGATAGCGTAAGCAATCTGCACTTCACATTTTTTTGCAAGACCAGCAGCAACAACGTTTTTAGCAACGTATCTTGCAGCATAAGCAGCACTGCGGTCAACTTTTGTTGGGTCTTTACCAGAGAAAGCACCGCCGCCGTGACGAGCATAGCCGCCATATGTATCAACGATGATTTTACGGCCTGTAAGACCGGAGTCGCCCTGTGGACCACCAACAACGAAACGGCCTGTTGGGTTGATGAAATATTTTGTTTCAGCATCCATCAGTTCTTCTGGAACGATTGGTTTAATAACGTGATTGATGATGTCAACACGGATCTGTTCCAGGGAAACTTCTGGAGAATGCTGGCTGGAAACAACGATTGTGTCTACTCTTGCAGGTACGCCATCTACGTATTCGATAGTAACCTGTGTTTTGCCGTCTGGACGGAGGTAGTCAAGAGTGCCGTTCTTTCTTACTTCGGAAAGGCGTTTTGACAGTTTGTGTGCCAGAGAGATTGGCAATGGCATAAGTTCTTTTGTTTCGTCGCAAGCAAAACCGAACATCATACCCTGGTCACCAGCGCCGCCTACTTCGTCGTTTGTACCCAGAGCGATGTCTGCAGACTGTTTGTCGATAGAAGTGATAACGGAACATGTGTCGCAGTCAAAGCCATATTTAGCTCTGTCGTAACCGATTTCACGGATAACTCTTCTTGCAACTTCTGGGATATTAACATTGTGTGTTGTTGTGATTTCGCCGATACATACAACCATACCTGTTGTAACAGCTGTTTCGCAAGCTACACGGCCGTTAGGGTCGTTAGCAAGGATTTCGTCCAGAACTGCGTCTGAAATCTGGTCAGCAATTTTATCTGGATGGCCTTCAGTAACTGATTCTGATGTAAAAAATACTCTTGACATAGTTTTCTCCTTTTTCTTGTGTGTTATGTATATATAAACTTGCTTGAATTCAACCTATCTTTAACGGCATATTTTTTAATATACACATTAAAAAACTCACAGGCAAAAAACCTGTGAGCATAAATTACTTATCTCTCGGTTTTCACCGCCGGATTTGGCACCTTACTTTCGCAGGTTGCCGGACTTCACAGGGCCGTTCCCTCAGTCGCTCTTCATAAGTTAAATTCAATTTTACCGAAAATTATTATAACAGACACAACTATAAATGTCAACAAAAATTTTACAAAATATTTGTTGTTTTTTACCAATAGCTATATCTTTTCTTCCATCTGCGCCAGTTTTTTAATAACTGCCAAATTTACCTTTTCCCTGCCGTACAAATCCAAGAAATAATCAGTGTATTTATCAGTTTTCAGGTTAAACCACAGTGACCACAGGCACCAGAAAACATCTATATGTCTGTCCCCTTTTCCGGCAAGACCCAAATCTATAAAAGTTTTGAAACTGTAATCTTCCAGCATTATATTTGGCAGACAGAAATCACCGTGAATAAATGTATCACAGGATAGGCTGCCGTCTGCATTGTAAAAATCCATCTGCGGAGATAGCGGAAGATTATCCGCAGGTAAGTCGTGTAGATATTTCATTGCCGATGCAAGGCTTTCGCACAGTTTTTCAGGATTTTCCAGATAATGAGTAGCATCCTGGCCTGGAGCCGGGCGTGTTACCATATAGTCCCTGTCGGCTGAAACATAACATTCCATCTTGGCACCTATGCCCTGTGTAAAAAGAAAATATGTTATCTGTGCTTCCCTTTCCAGACTGGATTTTGGTGCAATTTTTATATAGTAGCCAGCGCTGCTGTACAGCACCTGGCTGTTTTCTCCACAGCTGCTGTCGTAAATATCTGCATTTACAAGATATTTATGTATTTCCTTTGGGAAAAATTTTAAATCTATTGTGGTTTTTGTTTTTTCCATAATCAAAGCCCATAATGTATTACAAATTTATTTTCTTTTACTGCTTTATCCAGCAATATTTTAAGATTTTGCAAATCTATATTGCCAGCAATGATTTCTGATATTGCAGAAGAAGACTGTGGCGGGATAAGGGTTATACCGCAATATGCAAGGTTATAATCCAGTTTATCCAATGTGTGATAATATGTGGGAATTTCCATTAACATAGGGCACAGACGTTCTATAAAATCATCATCAACATCTATGCAGTCATATTTTTCCGGTTCAAACTCGTCATATCTTACACCTTTTTGTGGCGGTGTTTCCATTATACCGAACTGATGTTTTGCCATATTGTTTCCCTTTTATAAATAATCGTTAATTTCAGCCAGGAAATTATAAAAACCATCCTGCGAAAGAATACCACGTTTAAGGTCAGACGGAATCATACCCTTTTCATCCAGCTCATATTCTGCCAGCCACAAACCATTTTCATAATAATCCAGCAGATTGTCCAGATGTATTCTGAACCAGTCTTCTTTACAGACGGAAAAAGATTTTTCCGCCACCATTCTTTGCAGAAAATCAAAAACCGTTTCCATATTTTTTATTCTGAATATTATATCTTCCATTTAAAACTCCTGTATTACAGTATAAATTTCAACAATCCTAAAAGCAACAGGTGTGCAGGGTAAAACCAGTAATTGAAATACTGGAATTTTTTGCTGTGATACCCCTGCTTACCTTTGTAAAGCCAGATAGGAATAAGCGCCAGAAGTGCAAACCCCTGACGAGGAACGAAATATGTTTTACCGAGAATATCCACCATATATGAATAGCCGCCCAGCATTTCCATATTGATATACCACATACCAATAAGCTGTGCCAGATAATTGTACCATTTTCTGCCTCTGAAGAAATAAAACATAAGGACTGTCAATATTCCTGCATTGTAAAAGTCCACCATTGTCAGGATTCCCACAATATATGCCAGAAATACCGATAAAAATGCTGTAACAATGCGCTTCCACAGTTTGCCTGTTGCTTTGGCTTTTTCATTCCAGTGTATAAAACCTATGGCAATAAGAAAAGCCCACAGAACATTCTGATGTATAGGGTAGAAAAATCTGCTGCCCATGGCAAGATTAAAAGGTATTTCCGATATAAGGGCAAACAAAAGTAATCTTTTCACATATTTTTTCAGATTGCTTGTGTGGAAATAGCCTTCCACAATCATAAATGCAAAAATCGGAAAAGATATTCTTCCTATACAGGTAAGCCAGTCGTTTCCTGCTATTATTGTACCCCAGAGGTGGTCGCACAGCATAAAAGCCATAGCCATAATATGCAGTGTAGCTGATGTAATTTCAAAGTTTTTTTCTTTATTCATTATCTTTATCACCCCTGTTATTATTCCCTGAAATGGGCGCCGTATTTAACAGGGCTGTTTTTCATATCAAAAATCATATTTATAAGCGATGGGTAATATGGCACAAAAGTACCATCTGAAATCATTGAAAGTATTTCCTGTCTGTCAGCCCATTTTACACTTTCAACTTCTTCATACTGGAGATTCAAATCATCTATGCTTCCATCCCAGTCCACCAGATAAAAATCGTCAAAACCGTCATCAAAATTTATGTTGAAATTCGGGCGGTGTGTTATGGCTAAATCCAGCCCCAGTTCTTCCCTGATTTCCCTTTCTGCGGCCTGTCTTGAATCATCACCTGCAATGGCACTGCCACCAACAGAAATATCCCACAGACCTGACCAGCCTTTTTTGAAGGGCTGGCGATGCTGTATAAGCATCTGACCTTTTGAATTGAATATGCAGATATGAACAACCAGGCGCATATCGCCACTGGCTGTTTTTTCTCCCCTTATTCCCTTTCTGGGGGTTTTCTGTCTGTTTATATCATAAATATCAAACTGTTCCATTGATTCACCTTTAAAACATATATTTATTTCATTATACAATATTTTGCCTGTGCGGACAACAAAATGGTTTCTCTTTACTATTTTTAATTAAAGTGATATATTATTTTGCAGAAAAGATTGGAGGTATAGTAATGTACAATTTACTTGAAACTATATTTGGCACATCATATCTGCCACATATTGCTATAAAGCTTGTAACTGCACTGGCGATTTATGTTGCCGCTGTTATAGCATCAAAAATGGCTGAAAAGATACTGGGATTTATTGCCAGATTACTGTTCAAAAACAAAAGCGAAAAAGTGCATAACGCATTTAAAAACAGCTTTGCAAAACCACTGACAAATTTTATTAAAATTGCAGGTGTGTATTTTGCTGTAACAGCACTGCCACTGAATGCCATCGTTAAAGTGGCTGTGGTAAACTTTATGACAATGGTACTGCGAATTGCGCTGATGCTGATGATAAGCGTTTCAATCCAGAACCTTATAGGCAACATTCCTGACCTGGTGGACAACATAGGTGAAAAGCTGGGCGGTGTAAACCAAACAATAGTTACATTCTTTACAAAAATTGCAAAAGCACTGGTTATGGTGTTTACAGTGGTTATTATTGTGGAAGAATTCGGTTATGACGTAACCGGTCTGATTACCGGTCTGGGTCTTGGCGGTCTGACATTTGCACTGGCTGCACAGGATATAGCATCAAACTTTATGGCTGGTATAACAATTATTCTGGACAAACCATTTGCCATGGGTGACTGGATTGCAGTAGGCGGTATGGAAGGTATTGTTGAAGAAATGAACTTCCGTTCAACAAAAATCAGAACATTTGACAACGCGCTGATTTCTGTGCCAAACAGTCAGCTGGGTAGCAGCAGTGTTACAAACTGGACAAAGATGAATTTCAGAAAAACAAATATCATCATCGGTCTGCTGTACTCTACAACAAGAGAAACACTGCAGAAAGTTATTGACGATATATACAACGAACTGTCTCAGTTTGAAGAAATAAAAACAGATTCCCTGCTGGTTAAATTTGATAATTTCTCTGCATCCAGCCTGGATGTAAAAATCAGCTACAACTCTTACCCTATCCCAGGTCCTGCACATCTGGCACTGAAAGAAAAGGTAAATCTGAAAATTATGGAAGTTGTGGAAAGACACGAAACAGACTTTGCATACAACACAGTTACAGTTGTAAATGGTTAATAATTACATATAAAAAGTGAGGTCATATGACCTCACTTTTTTACTATTCTGTATAAAAGAATTTCATTGCTTTCTGATTTACTGTAAGCCCTGTTAAATCCATATAAACTGTTTTTTCAAAAGACACGTTGTCTTCGGATTTAATTATCGCCCTATAACCGCCGAATATTCCGAATATATCGTATGTTATTTCAGAAATATAACAGCCAGGGTAACTGTCAGCTATATATCTGTTTGCTGTATTACCGGCAAAATATTCAAACAGTGGATTACCCAAAAAGACAGAATAAGCAGTAATAGCCACAAACAAAGTAACTGCTGAAAGTAGTAATTTGAGTTTAGTCTTTTTACTCACAACTAATACTCCTTCTTTTCCGCATCCAGTTTAGCATAATAGGCTGTAAGTTCATCGTGGGCGGTCTGTATTCTTTCTTCCAGGCCATCAGCATAAATATCGTCCCACAGGAAATAATCCATATTTATCTGCCTGTCGTCATCATTTGGAGTACCATCTTCATTCTTTGGTAGCTTAAGAACAAAATCAATACAGTAAAAACCAATATTCTGTGAATCCAGACGCTGTTTTACATCCAGCAGGATTTCTGCAGCACGGGATACAGAAACATTTTCATCCCACACATAAAGGCACACATAGCCGTATTTATAGCCTATGTCGGTGTAATCATACTGTTTATCAAGTATGATTTCTTCCTGCGGCATATAAGCAGCATCGTATGCATTAAGTTTGTGGAATTCTTTGCCATAGTAATCATTAAGAATATCTCCATAGAAAATATCGATAGTATAATCCACATCCTGCTTTGGAACAGCATTTTCCAGCATGTCGCGATATTCCAGCATCATACGGTTGGCAGTGTTGTGGCCGGATGTTACATAGCTTTCATAGCTGTCGTAACTGATGTTTCCCAGCCAGTCAGCATAAACAAAGAAATTTGTGTCAACACTTCCTTCTTTCTGAATATTGGCAAAATATCTGCCATCTTTAAAATTATAACCCACATTTTCAATATGGCAGTCTGGGTAATTTTCAGCTACATATTTTTCAGCAGAATTTTTCATAAGAAGTTTTGAAACAGGATTTCCGAAAAATCCAAGGTAAAAATACATTGCAACTGAAATTACAGCCACCAGCAAAATACCGGCAACAACTTTTAAAACCCTTTTAGTACTTTGTTTCATATCAGTTTTCCTTTCAAAATATTATCAGGCAAAGCCATAATTGGTTACTATCCATATGCCGCAGATTTTTTCCATATGCCATGACCATCTGTGCAAGGAATTTCCTTTTTCCCATACAGGTGTATCATACATAACTTCAAAATCACAAAACACTGTGATGGTATCCTTATCGCCGCCCCTGTTTATATTCCAGTCTTCATCATAGTAAAGCTTCGTGACTTTACACTCTGTGAGAATTGGCAAAAAATGTCTTGCAGCAGTGTTTAAGGCGCTGTTAATCTCTATTTTTGAATATATATCTGACTGCGGTATTATTTTTTCTGTGTGTCTGAGAGAAAAAACAGTATATCCCCACAACAAAACGATTATAGCAAATATAACCTTTATTACATTGGATAATCTGCTGTTGCCCATATATACTTTCTCCTTCCAGTTCATATAAAAGAAATTTTTTCTTTCAATTATATTATAAAACAAAAAGTTCCACTGCACAATAACAGTGGAACTTTATTAATTAAATCTTAAGAATTCACATCGGGATGTCTGGGCAGAATCCCTCCATCACCAACGGTGGTCCCCCTCCCTTTAACAAGGGAGGCATATAGAGGAAAAGATTAGTAATCCATACCGCCCATGCCCATACCGGCTGTAGCTTTTACTTCTTCCTCTTCATCTGCTACCAGGCTTTCTGTTGTGAGAACCATTGCTGCTACGCTGGAAGCATTCTGCAGCGCAGAACGTGTAACTTTAGTTGGGTCAACGATACCTGCTTTCAGCATATCACCATAAACTTCGTTCTGTGCATCAAAGCCGAAGTTAACTTCACCTTTTGTCATAATCTTGTCGATGATTACACTGCCTTCCAAACCTGCATTTTTTGCAATCTGGCGAACAGGTTCTTCCAGTGCACGGAGAACGATTTTTGCACCTGTTTTTTCGTCGCCGGACAGTTCTTCGCACAGTGCTTTTACTGCAGGAACAGCATTCAGCAGTGCTGTACCGCCGCCTGCAACAATGCCTTCTTCAACTGCAGCTTTTGTAGCGGAAAGAGCATCTTCAATACGCAGTTTTTTGTCCTTCATTTCAACTTCTGTTGCTGCACCTACTTTGAGAACTGCCACACCGCCTGCCAGTTTTGCAAGACGTTCCTGAAGTTTTTCTCTGTCAAAATCAGATGTAACTGTGTCCATCTGTGCTTTCAGCTGTGCAATTCTGTCTTCGATTTCTTCTTTATAGCCTGCACCGTCAACAATAGTTGTAGTTTCTTTTGTAACTTTAACCTGGCGTGCTTTACCCAGCATTTCCATTGTTGTTTCTTTCAATTCATAGCCCAGTTCTTCACTGATAACTGTACCGTCTGTCAGAATTGCAATGTCCATCAGCATTTCTTTTCTTCTGTCGCCAAAGCCTGGTGCTTTTACAGCAACACAGGTAAATGTGCCACGGAGTTTGTTTACAATAAGTGTGGACAGAGCTTCACCTTCGATGTCTTCAGCGATGATAACCAGTTTTCTGCCGTTCTGAACGATTTCTTCCAGCAGTGGCAGGATTTCCTGGATGTTGGAAATTTTCTTGTCAGTGATAAGGATAAGAGCGTCATCAATAACAGCTTCCATTTTGTCAGAGTCTGTTACCATATATGGTGTGATGTAACCGCGGTCGAACTGCATACCTTCAACAACTTCACTGTATGTTTCAGCTGTTTTGGATTCTTCGATTGTGATAACGCCTTCTTTGCCTACTTTTTCCATTGTTTCAGCAATCAGCTTACCTACATAGTTATCCTGTGCAGAAACAGTGGCAACTCTTTCAATATCTTCACTGCCGCTTACTTCCTGGCTGTTTGCAACAATAGCTTTTACTGCAACATCACAGGCTTTTGCAATACCACGTTTGATGTCCATTGGATTTGCACCAGCGGCAACGTTTTTCATACCTTCTTTTACAAGGCTCTGTGCCAGAACAGTAGCTGTTGTGGTGCCATCGCCAGCTGCATCGTTTGTTTTTGTTGCAACTTCACGCAGCATCTGTGCACCCATATTTTCAAAAGCATCTTTCAGTTCGATTTCTTTTGCGATTGTAACACCATCGTTTGTAACCAGTGGTGAACCAAATTTTCTTTCCAGAACCACATTTCTGCCCTTAGGACCAAGTGTGATTTTTACTGTATCGGCCAGTGTGTCGATACCTTTCTGCAGGCTTTCTCTTGCCTGCTGACCGTAAATAATTTTCTTTGCCATTATTCAGATACCCCTTTTATTCAATTACTGCCAGTACGTCGTTTTCTTCTACGATAAAGTATTCTACGCCGTCCAGTTTCACTGCGTTTCCACTGTATTTACCGATGTATACTTTTTCGCCCACTTTAAGTGAAACAGGCTGCACAGCACCATCCTGCATAATGCCAGGACCTACTGCCACAACTTCGTAGCAAGGCATATCATCAGCTACATTGGCAGACAGGATAAGGCCGGATTTTGTTGTCTGTTCTTTTTCTGCTTTTTTGAGAACAACTCTGTTAAACAATGGTCTGATTTTCATTACAGAACATCTCCTTTTATATAAATGAAATTTTTAAACAATTATAGAATTAGCAGTCATTATTTCAGACTGCTAATAAATTATATATCTTTGAGAAAACCTTTTCAATAGTTTTAACAATTTTTTTACAAATTATGCAAATCAGCCCAGTCTTTTCAGCGCAGGAATAACCACTTTAAGTATTGCACCTGTTACAAGCCCCATTGGAATAGCTGATATAGCAAGAGCCGGAAAGTACCCCATAGCAAAGGCAGAGCCGAAAATAAATGATACACCAACCAGCTGACCTACATTGTGAAACAGAGCACCAAACACTGAAAGGGTGTAATAATTTACTTTATCACCAAATAATTTCTGCAGCACAAACATTACCGCCACAGAGAACACACCACCCATTGTAGCCAGGAAACCGCCTGTTGCACCACGGGTAAGGAAACCGAAAAAGCCTTTCAGCAATGCCAGCTGAAAAGCACTGCCACCGCCCAAATACACCATGCAGTACATAACAACAATGTTTGACAGACCAAGCTTTACCCCCGGTGGCAGACCAAAGAAAGGAACTATTGTGCCTTCTACAAAAGATAACACCATAGCCAATGCAAACAGCAGACCCATTGTGGTGGTTTTTCTTGTTTTATTATATCTTCTGTTCAAGATAAACTCCTTAAATATATATGAATACAAATGTGTAAAATACAACTTATCTTTATTATTTTAAAAGAGTATTATAATAATGTCAAGTTTTATATGTAAAACTAATTTTTACATAACATTTACAAAACAAACAGTTTGTGATAACCAAGTAACATTTTAATTACAAAAATGAGCTTTATTTGACATTTGAATATGTTTTGTGATATATTTTTAATGCATGATTACGCGCTTTGATATGTTATATCTAAAAAATAATATATAAGGAAGAAAAATGATGAAAAAGTTGATTTCATTGGCACTGACTGCAGTGTTTGCAATGGGTGCTTTTACCGGCTGTAGTGAAGAGCAGATAAGATCTGCCAAATTTACAGATGGTACATACCGTGCTGAATTTGCACAGTTTGATGCAAACGGCTGGAAAGACTATGTTGAAGTGACTATTGCTGACGGTGAACTGAATGAAGTTGTATTTGACTCTGTAAACGAAAAAGAACAGCTGAAAAGCGAAGATGAAAGCTACAAATCTGAAATGGAACAGATGGTTGGTACATACCCTGCAAAATACAATAAAGACCTGATTAATCAGTTCCTTGAAAGCGGTAAAATCACATCTGTTGACATTGTTGCAGGCGCAACAGAATCTACTGGCAATTTCAAAACTCTTATTGTTGAGGCAATGAAAAGCGCAAACAGTGGCAGCACAGAAGTTGTGATTGTAGAAAATATTAAGTAAATTATCAAAAGCGACGATTATCATCGTTTTTACAGTGTATAATAAAGATGAAATCGTCAAAAATTAAGGAGAATATTATGAAAAAAGTTATTTCTTTTGTTCTCGCTGCTGTAATGGCACTGTCTATGGTTGCTTGCGGTGGCGGTGAAGAAGCTGCATCTTACGATGTTGCTGCAGTTGCAAAAACAATCGAAGATGCAAACCCAATCAGAATGAGCACACCAATCGCACAGGATTACATCGATTTTATCGGTCTGAGCGAAGATATGTACGAAGCTTATGCAGGTTCCTACTGCCCAATCACACCAGGTGTTGACGTAATCATGGTTGTTGAAGCTAAAGAAGGCAAAGTAGAAGACGTTAAAGCTAAACTGGAACAGAGAAAAGCTGAAATTGTAGCAGCTAACGAAAACTATGTAGGTTCCCTGCTGGAAAAAGCAAAAGAAGGCAGAATCGTAGTTAAAGGCAATGTAGTTGTTCTGGTTATCGCAGGTGATGAAATGGTTGTAGAAGACCAGGGCGTAGCAAAAGCATACGAACCAGTTGATGCAGCAATCGAAGAAGCATTCAAATAATAGCGATTAAAAGAGAGGTTTTTTACCTCTCTTTTTTATTTGGCTAAATTGTATTTTACAAAACTCTTAATTAAATCAGTATTATTTTATTTTTTACTTATTTGTATTGCATATCAATATTATCAATGATATAATTGCTTCGGCATATATAAATATAACGGAGGTTTCATATGAAAGTTGGATTTATCAGATGTATGCAGACTGAAGATTTCTGCCCTGGCAGTGTTGACTTCAAAACTGTAGCTAAAAAAGAAGGTTCTTTTACCGGTGTTGAAGAAGACATCAAAATTGTTGGTTTTATCAACTGTGGCGGTTGCCCAGGTAAAAAAGCTGTACTGCGCGCAAGAGAAATGGTAAAACGCGGTGCAGATACAATCTGCTTTACAACCTGCATCACTAAAGGTACACCTATCGGTTTTGCCTGCCCATTTGCAAAGAAAATGATGGACACTGTTGCAAAAGACCTGGGTGAAAACATCAGAATTCTGGATTATTCACACGAAGCAAAATAATCATACATATAAAATCAAAAGAGAGGCAGTCGCCTCTCTTTGGTCTTTTATAGGACTATGTAAAAGATGGGTAAAAAATGTGAAATAAGTGAAAAATTAATAAAATAATTCTTGAATATGAATTTGCTTATATGTATAATATAACTTGCTGTATTTAAAAATAAATATATAAATTTATAATCTAAAGGAGGTAAAACTTTTGATATTCAGTAATATATTTTTTATGTTCCGATTTCTGACAGTAGTTTTACTGATTTACTATATAGTACCTTACAAGTACAAAAACGGCATTATTACCATCGCCAGCCTTATTTTCTACTCCTGGGGTGAAGTAAAATACTTCCCTATTATGATAGCAAGTACGGTTGTAGACTTTTTTTCATCACAGTACATTGAAAAAAATCGCGGTGATATAAAGAAAATGCGCAGGGGGCTTGCCTGCAGTGTTATTTTTAACCTGGGCAGCCTGATGTTTTTCAAGTACACTGACTTCTTTATTTCCAATATCAATAACTTTGCAGGTACAAGCATTCCGCTGCTGAGAATTCCGCTGCCGCTGGGCATCAGTTTCTATACTTTCCAGACAATGTCTTACACAATAGACGTTTACCGCGGTAAAGTGCCAGCTGAAAAGAATATTATCAACTTCTCTGCATTTGTTACAATGTTCCCACAGCTGATTGCAGGCCCTATCGTTCTGTATTCTGACATCAATGAAAAGCTGAACACACACGAAGGCAGAATCACACTGGATGGCATCAACGAAGGTATCAAACTGTTTATCTTTGGTCTGGGCAAAAAGGTGCTGATTGCAAACAATGTAGGCGCCCTGTGGACTGATATTGAAACAATGGGCTTTGGCGTTGTATCCACACCGCTGGCCTGGCTGGGTATTATAGCCTATTCGCTGCAGATTTATTTTGACTTTTCAGGTTATTCACTGATGGCTATCGGTCTGGGCAAAATGCTGGGCTTTGACTTTCCACAGAACTTCAACCTGCCATACATTTCAAAAAGTGTAACAGAATTCTGGCGCAGATGGCATATGACACTGTCCGGCTGGTTCAGGGAATATGTTTACATTCCACTTGGCGGTAACAGAAAAGGCCTGAAAAGACAGATTCTGAATATGCTGGTGGTATGGTTCCTGACAGGTTTCTGGCACGGTGCTGACTGGAACTTTATGCTGTGGGGTCTGTACTACTTCGCCCTGCTTGCCATTGAAAAAATGTTCCTGCTGGATTGGCTGAAAAAACACCCTGTGCCTGCAAGAGTTTATGCACTGCTGACAATCGCAGTGGGCTGGGCAATTTTCTATATTACTGACCTGGGTATGCTGGGCAGATTCATTGTAAAAATGTTCTCCTTCTCTGGCGGTATAAGCGCCGGTTACTATTTCAGAAACTATTTTGTTTCAATCCTGGTGGGTATTCTGTGTTCTACACCGCTTACAATAAGATTCTACGAAAAATATAAAAACAACAATGTGGTTATGATTCCTGTGCTGACAGCTATTTTCCTGCTGAGTGTGGCATATCTGGTAGACAGCACATACAACCCATTTATCTATTTCAGATTCTAAGGAGGTGGCGAAATGAAAGATTTATTTAAAAACCTGAAGAAATATCCTCTGGTTATCTATTTTGCCGTTGTCCTGTATGGTATTGGCATTGCTGACCTGTTCAGCCCTGTAAAAACCCATTCTGAACTGGAAAACAGAGAACTGGCTACATTCCCGAAATTCAGCTGGAAACAGCTGTTTGACAACGAATATACACCACAGATTGAAGATTTTACTGAAGATCATTTCATAGTAAGAGATAAATGGATTTCACTGAAAAGTATCAGTGAATCTTTGCTGGGCAAAACTGAAAATAACGGTGTAGTGTACGGCAAAGACGGTTATCAGTTTACAAAGTTTGTTACCACTGATTACAGCCAGATGGAAAAGAATGTGGGTTATATCAACAAATTTATTGATAGACACCCAGAAAGAAACGTGTATTTCCTGCTGGCACCTACTGCACCTGGTGTGATGACTGATAAAGTTACCGCTGACAGCCCTGTTATCAATACAGACTACATTCTGGGATACGCAGCCGAAAACCTTGTCGGCAATGCGCTTGTAGATGTGCGCGATGCACTGAAACAGCACACAGATGAATATATCTACTATCGCACTGACCATCACTGGACCACACTGGGCGCATATTACGGTTATGAAACACTGATGAATTCCCTGGGAAAAGATTACACAACTATTGACAATTACAAGATGGTTGATGTGGAAGATTTTCTGGGTACACATTATTCAAAATCAAAAACATACAATGTGCAGGCTGATACACTAAGCTATATTGATATTGAAGCTGATATTGTAATCAACGATGTGGCCGCCGGCATCTATGAAAAAGAAAAACTGGAAGTGCGTGACAAATATGCTATGTTTACACGCGGTAACCCAGGCTATGCTACAATCAAAGGCAATGGCCAGGGCAAAATTATGATTCTGAAAGACAGCTATGCCAACTGTATGATTCCATATATGGTGGCAGATTTCGAGGAAATCCATATCTTTGATATGCGCTATATGACAATGGGTCTGGACCAGTTTATCACAGAACACGATTATGACGATATTCTTTTCCTGTACAACTGCGAAACATTCCTGTCCGACAAGGATCTGGTAAAAATCAATATGTTCAACTAAAACAAAAGGACACCGACCGGTGTCCTTTTTATTTGATTATGTTTTTATATACAAGATACTTATATATGCACATAGCATAGAGTACAAACGACAGAAGTCTTATAAAGATAACCAGGTAAATCAGTTCAGCTCTATGAAAAGTTCTATGTTCAAATTTTATCACAAATTCAAATAAAATACTGATTAAAAGTATCTTGGTGGCATCCAGTGCCAGTTTTTTTATTGATTCCAATTCTTTATTCATAGTATTACCTCTTGATAAACACATTATAGCATTGTACAATGATAAAAACAATATTTCACAAGGAGGTAACACTATGGTTATAAGACGATTTGAAATTGCTGATGCACAGCAGACTTTTGAAATGATCGCACATACACTGCGAACTGTAAACATCAGAGATTATTCACCACAGTTTATTGAAGAAACTATTGCACAGTTGACACCACCCATACTGATTGAAAGACGGGCAAACAGCCATATGTATGTTATCTGCGATGGCGAAGAAATTATAGCCTGTGGCGCCGTCGCCGGTTTCTGGGGCAGCGAAACCGAAAGTATACTGCTGACAATATTTGTTCACCCTGATTATCAGGGCAAAGGCGTAGGCAGAAAGCTGATAGAAACGCTGGAAAGTGATGAATACTTCCTGCGTGCAGACAGAATAGAAATACCTGCGTCAATTACAGCTGTGAGCTTTTACCAGAAAATGGGTTACAATTATAAAGATGGTATATCCACACCTGATGAAGAACAGCATGTAAAACTGGAAAAGTTCAGAAAATAAAACCCAGTTCTCTTTTGTATATAACTAAAACATTTTAGCCAGGCTGCACTATACAGCCTGGCTTTTATATTTGCTGCCTCAACACAGTGCAATGTTATCTGTATATGTGCAAATTTACTGTTTGTGAAATTGTGATTTTTACATCTGTTCAATTGGGATTTGGCCAACAGATAATAAAAATATTATATAATGAAAAAGCTATCTATTAACTTATATATCTTTTTTATGAAAAACTATTGAAATTAATTTTAAATTCATTTAGGCTTATTATAGGACGTCCAAACAATATGATTTTACTGCTTTACAGGAGGATGTTTTAATGAAGAAAGTTTTGAATACTTATTCAAGCAAAAACGATACAAATATAAAACAGATTGTAGCCTATAAAGATAACGTGCTTGAAATTGAAGAGTATAGAGATGGCTTTAAAAAAGACGATACAATGAATGTAATGAGTGTAACAAAATCTGTAACATCATTGCTGATAGGTATTGCCATTGACCAAGGTTTGATAAAAAGTGCAGACGACTTTGTGATGGACTATTACAAGGAAATTTACACTCCTAAAAGAGGAGAGCAAACGATATTTAAAGTTACAATTAAACATTTGCTGACAATGACAGCACCCTATAAAGGAAAGAGTGAACCTTGGACAAAGGTTTGCACATCTGAAGATTGGACACTGACAACATTAGATATTTTAGGTGGTCGCAAAGGTATCACTAATGAATTCAGATATCACACTCTCGGTGTTCAAATTCTTTTGGGAATCATCAGAAATACAAGCGGTATGGATGTGCTTGATTTTGCTAACAAATATCTATTTGAACCTTTAGGAATTGCACCAAGAAGCAATGCGGGCTGCGAAAGCAAAGAAGACCAGTTCGAGTATTTAATGAATAGAAATGACCATGGAAGGGTTTGGTTTTTGGACCCGACAGGTATGCCAACTGCAGGTTGGGGATTATCTCTTTCAGCTTATGAAATGGCACAGATTGGATTAATGGTGCTTAATAACGGAATATATAACAATGCCCGTATTGTAAGTGAAAATTGGATTGAAATGATGACACAATCCTACATATCTACCGATGAGAAATTTGGAAACCAGGATTATGGTTTTTTGTGGTGGCTTCCCCACAGAACAACAGATATAATTGCTGCTATTGGTGACGGCGGTAATATCATATATGTTGATAGAAAAAATCAGATTGTAGTAGCCATAACTGCACATTTTAAACCTATGGTTTTTGACAGAGTAGAATATATTGAAACAAATATTATAGACGCATTAACAGAGAGATAAATTCCGATTTTTCCAACTGATTATACATTATCTCAATAACCCACTATATGCAACAACAGGCACAGCGGTATGCTGTGCCTGTTAACTATTTAATGTATTGTGCCCTTTATCAAAGGCTGTTTTTTAATAAGAATTACCTGCATCTGCACCATTAAGGATTTTGATAGCAGAAGATGTGCCCAGTCTGTCTGCGCCCAGTTCAATGAATTTTACCATATCTTCACGGCTGCGGATACCGCCTGCTGCTTTGATTTTGCATTTTCCTTCGCAATGCTTTGCAAACAGTTCAATATCGTGGAATGTTGCACCTGCTGTGGAGAAACCAGTGCTGGTTTTGATATAGTCTGCGCCTGCATCAGTTACACATTTGCACAGAGCGATTTTTTCTTCGTCAGTCAGAAGGCATGTTTCGATAATAACTTTCAGAATTTTATCGCCAACAGCCTGTTTGATCTGTCTGATTTCTTCTGTGATATATTCCCAGTCACCATCTTTAGCACGGGAGATATTGATAACCATATCAACTTCCTGTGCACCTTTTTCGATGGCATCTTTTGCTTCAAAAACTTTTGCCGCTGTTGTCATAGCGCCCAAAGGGAAGCCGATTACTGTACATACAGGGATTTTGTCGCCCATAATTCCAACAGCATATTCAATAAAGCCAGGGTTGATACAGATAGATGCTGTGTTGTTTGCCATTGCTTCTTCGCATATTCTTTTGATGTCTGCTTTTTTTGCATCAGCTTTCAGCAGTGTATGGTCAACTCTTGCCAGAATTTCCTGATTTGTCATAATTACCTCCATAATGGCTTTTAAGCCCGTTTTAAGTTAATTTTAACACAAAAAAGTAAATATGTAAACAATATACACCTATTTTATTGCAGCGATCATTCGCCGTATATTCTCCACTGTAAATTCCAGGTTTCTGCCTGTACTGGCGGCTGCAATTTCAAATGGAACAGGCTGTGTATTGGTAGTAAATACAGCTGTAACCCCCTGTGTATATACGGGAGAAACATCATCAGCCACACTGCCTACTACTGCGATAACCGGTACGTTATATTTTTGTGCTATACGAGAAATGCCGATAACCGCTTTGCCTGAAAGGGACTGGCTGTCCAGCCTGCCTTCCCCAGTTATTATCAGGTCTGTGTCTGACAGCTGGTTTTCAAAACCTATTGTTTCAAGGATAAGATTTACACCGGGTTTCAGGCTGCCACCAAGGAATGCGCATACACCAAAGCCCATACCACCGGCTGCACCGGCACCTTTTATATCATAATAATTGTTACCTGTCTGCTTTTCTGTAAAACTGGCAATATATTTTAATTTTTCATCAAGGACTGCAACCATTTCTGAATCTGCACCTTTCTGAGGTGCAAAAATATATGCTGCACCATTTTTACCATAAAGCGGGTTGTCTATATCGCACATAGCGGTTATTTCGACGTCTTTTAATAATATATCTGTATTTTCGGTGTTGAAAGCTGTAATTTTATCAAGGGTTTCACCTGTAGGAATAAAGCTGTTTCCATCTTTATCAAAAAACTGTACACCTAATGCAGCTGCCATACCTGTACCTGCATCGTTGGTACAACTGCCACCAAGGCCCAGAATTATCTTTTTGGTGCCATTTTCAACAGCGTGACATATAAGCTGGCCCACACCATAGGTAGTGGTTGTGGCTGGGTTTTCCCTGCCTCTTGCGCTTGGGAGAGACGCACACATAGCCATTTCCATAACCGCAGTGTTCCCCTTTACCGCATAATAACCTGTGATATCTTCCATAAAGGCATTTTTCACTGTGGCAGTCACCTTTGTATATCCATCCATTGTCAGAAAGCAATCAGTAGTGCCTTCCCCACCGTCAGCCAGTGGCAGTGAAATAATTTCAGCAGCTGGAAAATGCTTTTTAAGTACGTCTGAAGAAATATGGCAGAATTCAGCTGCAGAGAGAGTCCCTTTGAAAGAGTCCGGTATAAGGATTATTTTTTTCATAACATCACTCTTTATAACATTTATTTTCTTTTATGTTACAATATTTATTATCTTTACGTCAACAAAATAAATCACCCCATTGGTAATGGGGTGATTTGTATCTGATTATGAAATTCTTGGTTTGCAGATAATGTCGATAACTTTTGTTTCGAACAGGTTGTTGGAATGACCTGGGATAAGTGTAAGAGCATAGTCAGCACCGTGACCACAACCGCCAACAGCGATGATTTCTTCACCGTAAGGGATAGCACCGTTGTCCATAGCCATAAGAGAAATTTCTACGCCAACTTTCATACCCTGGCCCAGGAATTTAAGTGTATCTGCCATAAGGATAGCAGGTGTAACACCGCCGTATCTGTTTGCAATGCCTCTTTCAGCACCTGAAAGTGCATGTGTTGCTGTGATAACTGTAACGCCTTTTTCTGTAAGTTCCTTGCGTTTTTCCAGGCTCATTTCGCACTGGCCAGGACCCATATCGCCATAGCAGTGTGTTACGGAAACAAATTTTACATCTACGCCTGCTTTTGCAAATGTTTCCATAAAAATATCGATTGTGTAGCCTGTTTTTGATGCCAGAACAACATATTTAAGGCCGTGTTCTTTTGCATATTCAGCAGCAAGTTCTGCTGTTTTATATGTATTTTCCCAGCCTTTGTTTTCAAAAAGATGAACGCCCATAGTATTTTCCTTTCATTTTTGCGAATTATAAATTATGGATATTATACCACGTTTGGATATAAATGTAAAAGATTTGTTAAAACTATTGCATTTATTTTAATATAGGTCTATAATAATTAGCAGTCAAGGTATTAGATTGCTAATTATTTGGAGGCGATATTATGGCAAAGAAACAATTTAAAGCCGAAAGTAAAAAACTGATGGATATGATGATCAATTCCATCTATACACACAAGGAAATATTTTTGAGAGAACTCATTTCCAACGCCAGCGATGCATTGGATAAAATGTATTTCAAATCACTGACTGATGACAGCATCACACTGTCCAGAAGTGACTATCAGATTAAAATCAGCATAGACAGCGATAAACGTACACTTACTATTGAAGACAACGGTATAGGTATGACCGAAAAAGAGCTGGAAAATAACCTGGGTACCATTGCAAAAAGCGGCAGTCTTGATTTTAAAACAGAAAATAAAGCTGATGATATGACTATTATCGGCCAGTTTGGTGTGGGTTTTTACTCTGCATTTATGGTAAGTGACAGTGTAACTGTGCGCAGTCTTGCCCACGGCGAAAACCAGGCATACTGCTGGAGTTCAAAAGGCGTGGACGGTTACACCATTGAACCATGTATCAAAGATACAGTCGGTACAAAAATCACATTGCACATCAAAGATGACACCGAAGACGAAAACTATTCAGACTTTCTGGAACAGTACACAATTATGGGTCTGGTAAAGAAATATTCAGACTTTATCCGTTACCCTATCAGAATGATGTGGGAAACAAACCGCCTGAAAGAAGGCAGTGAAAACGAATATGAAAAAGTGCTGGAAGAAAGAACACTTAACAGTATGATTCCACTGTGGAAGAAAAACAAAAATGAAATTTCACAGGAAGAATTCAACTCTTTCTACAAAGACCAGTTTGGTGACTGGCAGGAACCTGCAAAGGTTATTCACACAAAAGTAGAAGGCAACGCCACCTACACTGCCCTGCTGTATATTCCAAAACAGGCACCATTTGATTACTATTCAAAGAATTTTGAAAAAGGATTACAGCTGTATTCTTCCGGTGTGATGATTATGGAAAAATGCCCGGACCTGCTGCCTGACTATTTCAGTTTTGTAAAAGGTCTGGTGGACAGTGAAGACCTGTCACTTAATATCAGCCGTGAAATGCTGCAGCACGACAGACAGCTGAAACTGATTGCCACAAACATTGAAAGAAAAGTCAAAAATGAACTGCTGTCAATGCTGAAAAATGACAGGGAAACTTATGAAGAATTTTTCAAAGCATTTGGTACACAGCTGAAATTTGGCATGTACGAAGACTTTGGCGCAAACAAAGACAAACTGGCAGACCTTGTGCTGTTTACTTCTTCTTACGAAAAGAAACCTGTTACACTGGCTGAATATGTGGACAGATGCAAAGAAGGACAGAACACAATTTACTATGCCTGCGGTGAAAGTGTGGACAAAATCGATATGCTGCCACAGGCTGAACTGATTAAGGACAAAGGTTATGAAATCCTGTATCTGACAGACAATGTAGATGAATTTGCACTGCAGATTCTGGCAAGCTATAAAGACAAAACCTTTACAAATATCAGTACAGAAAATCTAAATCTGGACACAGACGAAGAAAAACAGCAGCTGGAAGCAATCAATACAGAAAGCAAAGAAATGCTGGAGGCTATGAAAGCTGCTTTGGGTGAAAGTGTAACTGCTGTAAGATTTACAAACAGACTGAAAAGCCACCCTGTATGTCTGGTAAGTGAAGGTGTGCTTTCTCTGGAAATGGAAAAAATACTGAGCCAGATGCCTAACGGCACTGACGCAAAAGCCGAAGTTGTAATGGAAATCAACAAAGACCACCCTATCAGTGACAAACTGAAACAGCTGGCAGAAACAGACACAGAAAAACTGGAAAAATACACAAAAATTCTTTATGCACAGGCAAGACTGATTGAAGGTCTGACTGTTGATAATCCAACAGAACTGAGCAATATGATTTGCGATCTGATGTTATAAAAATAAAATGCATTGCAGAATTCACTGCAATGCATTTTTTGTTTTAAATATCGTAGTTTACAAAACTTTATCACAAATAGTTTTTGGAATGGCCATACGTACTGTTCTTTCTGGGTCTACCACCTGACAGAACTGCAGGTTGCCACAGGCAGACATAAGCATACCTGCTTCGTTAAGAGTATAGCCCAGATTTTTCTGCAGAATACCGCACATATCTTTTGTGGCTGTGTAGATAGCTTTTTCCAGATCTTCGCTGGAAGCTATTGTATAGATGTTGTCGGCATCTTCCAGACGTGGATTATCTATTGAAATTCCTTTCAGAACTGTAAAACGAAGTGAAACAACTGCACCTATTTCCACACCGGAAACCATAATTTCACCGTCACCCATACAGGCGTGCACATCGCCACAGCCAAAGTATGCGCCATCGTGAAAAACTGGCAGATAGAGTGTGGCACCTTTTGCAATTTTTGTATTATCCATATTGCCGCCGTGTCTGCCCGGTGTGCCACAAGGAATTGGTTCGTTTTCCGGTGCAACACCTATAACACCAATCATTGGGTTAAGCGGCAATTCAAACTGGTTGAAAATTGCCTTGCCCTCTTTGATTGGGACTTTTTTAACCTGATTTTCTGTGATGTCAGCACCTAAAACACCATTTTCCGGCAGACAGCACATTGTACCCATATCATCAAGTTCAATATCAAGAATTTCAACTTTCAGCACATCACCTTTTTCTGCGCCCTCGATAAACACAGGTCCAGTAGCTGGGTTGATGTGATCCCAGTCCAGCACATCCATAACGTAGTCTTCACTGGTAATCTGATTATTGAAACAGTCATTTGTGTGGAATTTAATGATTTCCCCCTGTGGGACTTTAACAGCTGCCTCTTTGTTTTCGCCAAGAGCAAAAACGCACATATCTTTGATAATCATAAACTTCTCCTTTATTTCTTTTTATCGTACATTTTCATATAACCACAGGTCTGGCAAAGTGGCTCCACTGCCTTTCTGTGGGTAAAACCTGTATAGATAGCCTGGGCTCTTTCGCTTTCAAATATCTCCTGTAAGGAATTTTGATGGATGTTCCCCAGAATAATATTGCCTTCGCTGTCCAGACAACAAGGTACTACATCGCCGCTGGCAAGTATGGCAATCTGGTTGCGTAGGCCATAGCAGAATCCATCGCAGTATCTTTCGGCTTTATTTATATCCGGCCATTCAAAATGCTGTGCCATACCAAGGAAGATTCTGTCTTTAAGGCGGAAATTAAACTTGCGGCTGTTACTGGTTTCCATTTCATCAAACTTGGCATTAATTGCATTTCGCAGGTCAAAGTCAAGACTTAATTGTTCTTCCAGATAATCTACTATCTGTCCGTTAAGCTTATTTTTGTCATAGATACTTTCCCTGTCAAAATTCCACAGGCGCAGTTCCACCGTAATTCCGCTGCCAATGGATTTTCTACAGAAATCCATAATCTTATCCAGATACGCTATCATATCCTTATTCAGGGAATTTGCCTCAAAACTGTGCATTGAAACAGAAACACTGCGTGGAGTATTTTCGATTATTGCATCCCCTACCCTGTCCAGCAATGTTCCGTTGGTAGTGATATTGACTTTCACGCCGTTATCTTTTGCAATTTTAAGAAAATCTGCAAAATGTGGGTGGGCAGTAGGTTCGCCCATAACATGAAAATAGAAATTTTCACCCTGGACTTTGGTAGCGTTTATGATATGTGTAAATTCTTCCACTGACATAAAATGTGATTTTCTTTTTGTCTTTGGACAGAAAGAACAGGAAAGATTACACTGGTTTGTGATTTCGATATATATTTTTTTGAATTTTTTCAAGTTTGTCCTCTGTTTTTAGTGTTATTTCGGGACGTCGAGGACGCCGTCCCCTTCGCTATTATAATTGTAATTTATAAGCAAAAGAAAAGCAAGGCTGAAAACAGCCTTGCTTTATATAATGAGAAATTATTTGATTCTTGCAATACCAAGACGGATAGCTTCGTCAGAAACTGCTTTTGCTACTACGTCTGCTACACGTGGGTCAAATACGTCTGGGATGATGTATTCAGGGTTCAGTTCTTCATCGGAAACTACAGAAGCGATAGCTTTAGCAGCTGCAACTTTCATAGATTCTGTGATAGCTGTTGCACGAACAGCCAGAGCACCTTTGAAGATACCTGGGAAAACAAGAACGTTGTTGATCTGGTTAGGGAAGTCTGAACGGCCTGTACCTACAATGTATGCACCTGCTTCCAGAGCAACGTCAGGCATAATTTCTGGTGTTGGATTAGCCATAGCAAGGATAACTGGTTTTTCGTTCATGGATTTAACCATTTCTGCGTTAACCAGGTTGCCTTTGGAAACGCCAACAAATACGTCAGCGCCTTTCATAGCATCTGCCAGTGTGCCAGCCAGTTTTTCTTTATTTGTGATTTTAGCCATTTCTCTCTGAGCGTCTGTGTTTGCAGGGCCACCTTCGTAAATTGTGCCGAAGATGTCGCAGAGAGTCATATTTGTAAAGCCGATGTCGATAAGCAGTTTGGCAATAGAGATACCTGCTGCGCCTGCGCCGTTGAGAACAACTTTCAGTTCGCTTGGATCTTTGCCTTTCAGTTTTGCTGCGTTCAGCAAAGCTGCAGAAACAACGATAGCTGTACCGTGCTGGTCATCGTGGAATACTGGAATATCACACATTTCTTTCAGTCTGCGTTCAACTTCAAAACAAGTTGGTGCGCCAATGTCTTCCAGGTTGATACCGCCGAAAGATTTGGAGATTTTGTAGATAACGTTAACCAGTTCATCTGGGTCTTTGGAATCTACACAGATTGGGAATGCGTCAACGCCTGCAAATTCTTTGAACAGTGCGCATTTGCCTTCCATAACAGGCATACCTGCTGCAGGGCCGATGTCGCCAAGGCCAAGAACAGCTGTGCCGTTTGTGATAACAGCAACAAGGTTACCTTTTCTTGTGTATTCATAAGCAAGGCTTTCGTCTTTCTGGATTTCAACACAAGGTTCAGCAACACCCGGTGTGTAAGCAACAGCCAGTTCTTCTCTGTTTGTTACTTTTGCTCTGGAAACAACTTCGATTTTACCTTTCCAGTCTCTGTGAGCCTGGAGAGCGAATTCTCTTTTATCCATTATAGTCTACCTTCTTTTATTTAAAAATTATTTCTTTTCAAACTGACGTGCAAGTTTGTCTGGGTTCAGCATTTCATCCAGCTGTTCCTGTGTAAGACCTGCTGCAAGAGCACCTTCAACGATTGGTGTGCCGTTTTTCAGGAAGTCTTTTGCGATTTCAGCAGATTTTTTGTAACCGAGAACTGGGCACAGAGCTGTAACGAAACCTGTGGAGTTGTAAAGCAGGTCGTGACATTTGTCTTCGTTTGCTACGATGCCTTTTACGCAGTTTACGATAAATGTGTCAACGCCGTTCATAAGCATATTCATAGAATCATAGATTCTGTCGAATACAACTGGTTCGAATGCGTTGAGTTCCAGCTGACCAGCTTCGCAAGCCATAGTAACTGTCATATCGTTGCCGATAACGCCAAAGCAGCACTGGTTGAGAACTTCTGGGATAACAGGGTTGATTTTACCTGGCATGATGGAAGAACCATTCTGTTTTGCAGGGATTGTGATTTCGCCAAGACCAGCTTTTGGACCACCGTTCATAAGACGGATGTCGTTTGCCATTTTGGACAGAGCGATTGCCATTGTTTTCAGAGCGCCGGAAACAACAGAGAATGCATCGATGTTCTGTGTGCCGTCAACCATATCTTCAGCCTGAACAAGGTCGATACCTGTAACTTCTGCCAGGTCTTCAACAATGTGGTGGAAGAAGTATTCACTTGTGTTGATACCTGTACCGATAGCTGTAGCAGCCATATTTACAGTTTTCATTTCTTCCAGAGCAGCTTTGATAATGCGTTTGCCACGTTTTACAGCTGAAGCGTATGCTTTGAATTCCTGACCAAGAGTGATTGGCACTGCGTCCATCAGCTGTGTACGGCCGATTTTCAGGATGTCTTTGAATTCGTCAGCTTTTTCCATAAGAGCTGCATCCAGTTCATCCAGTTTAGCCAGCAGTTTCAGACCTGTTTTGTAGATAGCAAGTTTGAGAGCTGTTGGGTAAACGTCGTTTGTGGACTGAGCGTTGTTTACATGGTCGTTTGGATGACAGAATTTGTAGTCGCCTTTTTCTTTGCCCAGTTTTTCAAGAGCAATGTTTGCTATTACTTCGTTTGCGTTCATGTTTGTGGATGTGCCTGCACCACCCTGGATAGGGTCTGTAATAAACTGGTCGTGGAAAAGACCTGCCAGGATGTCATCACATGCTGCTACGATAGCATCAGCAATTTCTGCTGGAACGTCATTAGCTTTTTTGTTTGTGATAGCACAAGCTTTTTTGATTTCTGCCAGGGATTCTACAATAACTGCAGGCTGTTTTCTGCCTGTGATATTGAAGTTTTCAAATGCGCGAAGAGTCTGTACGCCATAGTATGCGTCGATAGGTACCTGTTTTTCGCCTACTGAGTCGCTTTCTAAACGATAGTTCATAATTTTTCCTCCATAAATTCATATAAAATGCTCTTATCAAGAGACTTTTTGTTATTTTTATTCTATCAAAGTATTATAGTTATGTAAATATATTTTTTCAAATTAAGAAAAAAATAATAAAAATAGTTTACACAAGTAATTTAATTACCCTTTTAAAGCATTTCATTTATTTAATTAAAGTTTTGCTTTTAATTGCTTAATTTATTTAATATCATTTTTAACAAATATATAGTAATTTTTATAGTCAACTTGCACAAATGTATTTAACATTATCGTAAATTGTTATAAAATTTGTTAAATAAAAATCAATGTGGCTGTTATGGTAAACCTACCATAACAGCCACTCATTTATATTATATGCATTTTATTTATTTGAAGGACAATCTGGTTGTTTTATGCGCAAAAAAACCGTTATCATAGATAACAGGTTGTTCTGGCGGAGAGGGTGACAAAGCCGACCGCTGCCGGTGGCAGATAAAGGGAGGCGGAGGAAGGGAAAGTTACAAGCAGACGAGGTGGACTTTAGTCCATCGAGGTATGCGCCGATAACTTTCCAGGGCTGGGATTTGTTCAAATCCCCTTCAGATTACATAAAAAAACAACCTGTTATCTTTGATAACAGGTTGTTCTGGCGGAGAGAGGGGGATTTGAACCCCCGGTGCGGAATTACCGCACACCCGCGTTCCAGGCGAGCACCTTAAACCACTCAGACATCTCTCCGTGTGTTTAACGCTTGATTAGTATACTACAGAAAAAGAGTTTTGTCAACAACTTTTTTGAATTTTCTCAAAAAAAATTCCCCCGGTATCACCGGGGGAATATAACGATTATTTTTCAATATCAATCATAGACTGAATAGCAACACAACGTGGACCACCCTGTGTTGTGAAAGCTGGTGTAAGGTCAACAACATCAATACGGCATGCTGGGAATTCTTTTGCCAGCATTTCTTTTGCCTGGTTAGCTTCTGCCAGATTCATTGCATGGCTGATCATAATCATATGTTTTTCGCCAACGCCAATTTTGTGGAATGTTTCAATACATTTTTCCACTGCTTTAGCGAAGCTGCGGCAAAGACCAGCTTTTTCCAGCTGTCTGTCATCTGCTGTCTGTGTCATAAGAGGAACCAGACGCAACAGACTGCCAACCTTTGCAGCTGCCGGTGTAAGACGGCCGCCACGGCGCAGATAATCAAAGTCCTGTGGAATAAGGAAAGATTTATCATTTGCCTTCAGATATTCCAGCTGAGTTACGATTTCTTCCATTGTAGCGCCAGCCTTTGCCATTTCGATAGCTTTTCTAACTATAGTCCACTGTGGACCGCAAAGCGAACCTGAGTTGAAAACTGTGATGAATTCTTTGTTGTCCATCATTTCACGAACACCGCAGGCAGACTGGTATGCCCCGGAAAGACCGTCTGTGATTGTGATATGTAATACAGGTTCTTCAGCTGTAGCTTTTTCGTAAACAGCCATAAGGTCAGCTGGAGAAGGCTGTGATGATGTAGGCAGATGGCCCTGGTTAATAATATTAATAAATTCTGGTGTTTCGATTTCTTCTCTTTCACGGTATGTTTTTTCTGCAATAGTTACTGTGAGTGGAGCAACATCAAAACCCATTTCCCTGCCCTGTGCAGGTGTAAACAATGAGGATGTGTCTGTAAAAATTCTTACCATACTTTTTCTTCCTTTATGAGATAATACTTATAATATTAAATTATGCTATTTTTAATATAACATAAAAGAATTACTTATGCAATTCTATTCAGTAATTTTTAAATCAAAACCAGCACTGGGAATACCCGGGCTGGTTTTGGCTATATACTTTATGTATTTCAGCTTACAGATACTATAACAATTTATAGTTTTATTGCTTATGCACCAAATAATTAATAAAGTTCATTTTTAGCTGGGTCAAGGAATGCCTGGATAGAAACGCATCTTGTACCGGACTGTACTGTAAATACAGGTGTCAGTGTAAAGATTTTTTTAGAGCAATCTGGGAATGCTTCATCCAGCATAGCTTTTGCCATCTGGGCATCTTCCATACAGTAAGACTGAGCGATAGTAATAAAGTATTTGCCGTCAACACCAGAGTTTTTGAATTCTTCAATAACTTTTTCGATAGCTGGTTTCAGTGTAGGCATAATACCCAGGGAAATGAATCTGCTTCTGTCTTCATTGAAAGCAAGAACAGGAACGATGTTCAGTGATGGGTCCAGTTTTCTTTCTTCTTCTGAAACACGGCCACCGCGCTGTACCATTGCGAAGTCCTGTGGAAGCATATTGTTTCTGTCGTTTGCTTTGATGTGGTCCAGAACTTTTACGATTTCTTCAACTGTGTGACCTTTGTCAGCCATATCTTTTGCGATGTTTACCATAGCCCAGTTGATACCACAAACTGTACCTGATTCATAAACTGTAATAAAGTCTTTGATGTCATCATCCATCATTTCTTTTACAGCACAGGCAGATGAGTAAGCACCGGAGAAGTTTGCCCCCATTGTGATGTGAAGGATAGGTGTTTCTTCGCTGGCCTGTTCAAACAGATCCATTACTTCGCCAACTGCAGGCTGTGAAGTTGTAAGTTTTACGCCTGCTTCGATAAGTTCTTTAAGTTCGTCAACATTGATTTCTTCGATTTCTCTGTAAGATTTATCGCCCGCGATAAGTGTCATTGGTACCAGGTCGATACCCATAGCTTTACCTTCGCTGACTGTGTACATTGAAGTTGTATCAGTAGTAATTTTAACCATATCTAAATTTCCTTTTCTTTTCATCTTATAGTTTTAAAAACCAAATTACAAAATAAATAATACCATATATTTTTTGTGTTTGCAATATGTTCGAAAAAAATTATTATTTTACTATTGCAAATTTATGCTTACTGATATATAATATCATTAAGGAATTACAAAATATTACAAATAAGGAGGAAAATGTAATGATTAAAAATATATCTGCCGATTCTATGGCAATAATAAAAAGAATGCAGCAAAGCGAACTTACTGAAAGTGTAATATATGAAGAAATAGCAAAGTTTGCCAAGGGCGAAGAAAACAGACAAACTCTTATGCGTCTGGCAAAAGAAGAAAAAGCCCATTATGAAATATGGAAAAAATATACAGGCATTGAAATGCAGCCCGAAAAATTCAAGATATTTAAATATAAAATGCTGGCAAGAATATTTGGGTTTACTTTTGCAGTAAAACTTATGGAACGCGGTGAAGAAAATTCACAGGAAGAGTATGACAAACTGGCAAAGGAAGTGGAAGAAAGTATTATAATACGTCAGCAGGAAGAAGAACACGAAAATGCTCTGCTGAATATGCTGGATGAAGAAAGACTGCAGTATGTAGGCAGTATGGTATTGGGGCTTAACGATGCCCTGGTTGAGCTGACAGGCTCTTTGGCAGGTTTTACATTTGCCATGCAAAACACAAGACTGATTGCCCTTTCAGGTCTTATCATCGGTATTTCTGCCACTTTCTCCATGGCTTCCAGTGAATTTCTGGCAGCTAAAAGCGAAGGCAGAGATGATGCTTTGAAATCCTGTGCGTACACAGGTACAGCCTATCTGGTTACTGTAGTATTGCTGATTCTGCCATACCTGCTTCTTGGCAACAGCCAGTACATACTGGCACTGGGTCTTATGATGCTGACAGTAATACTGATTATTGCCGGCTTTACATATTACACATCAGTGGCCCAGGACCAGCCATTCAAATCGAGATTTGCAGAAATGGCAATTATAAGTATCAGTGTTGCTGTAATTTCTTTCTTTGTAGGTGTAGCGGCAAAGGCTATTCTTGGCGTGGATATATAAACTCTATATCAGTTTTTCACAAGTAAATAAATTCAAAAAAATCTGCTTTTAAAGGCCATAAACACCTTCTATACCAATACAACTATTACATATAAATAACTTCTTAAACGAAAAAATGCGGTGAGTTACCTCACCGCATTGATTTTATGTAGTTTGCTGATTATTTTGCGTTAACAACGTTCATTGTGTCACGAGCAATCATAAGTTCTTCGTTTGTAGCAACAACCAGAACTTTAACTTTAGAGTTAGGACCTGTGATATCGTTGATAGCCATACCACGTTTTTTGTTCTGTTCTTTGTCGATTTCTACGCCGAAGTAGCCCAGACCTTCACATACGCCTTCACGAACGTTTGCAGAGTTTTCACCGATACCTGCTGTAAATACCATCACATCAAGACCGTTCATAGCTGCTGTGTAGCTGCCAACGAATTTCTGCAGCTGGTAGAAGTACATATCCAGAACCAGTTTAGCTTTTTCATCGCCCTGTTCTGCTGCAACTTCGATGTCACGGCAGTCGCTGGAGATACCGGAAACGCCCAGGAAGCCAGCTTTCTTTGTCAGGTAG
>JAFZDX010000063.1 GCA_017560985.1 Oscillospiraceae bacterium | reverse complement strand
CCTGTGTCAATGGGGTAGTAATATATTTTTTCATAACTATATCTCCTTTGACTTATGTCTTGTAACGTGACAGTTGATGTTTACAGCACATGGCATACCTGCAATATGTGTAGGCATAGCCAGAATGTTTACACCCAGTGCGGTTGTTCTGCCGCCAAAGCCCTGTGGGCCAATGCCCAGAGCATTGATTTCTTTCAGCAGGTCAGCTTCCATTTCAGCATAGAATGGGTCTGGGTTTACTTCATCCACGTTTTTCAGCAGTGCTTTTTTAGCCATCAGTGCAGCTTTGTCAAATGTGCCGCCGATGCCTACGCCAACTACGATTGGTGGGCATGGGTTTGGGCCTGCATTGCGCACTGTGTCCACAACAAATTTTTTCACGCCTTCAACGCCATCTGCAGGAACCAGCATTTTGATAGCAGACATATTTTCACTGCCAAAGCCTTTTGGTGCCACTGTAATTTTCAGACCATCGCCTTTTACGATTTCATAGTAAATCATAGCAGGTGTGTTGTCGCCTGTGTTTACACGGCGCAGTGGGTCAGCTACACAGCTTTTACGCAGATAGCCGTCTGCATAACCCTGTCTTACGCCTTCGTTGATTGCATCTTCGATGCTGCCTTCAACATAAACTTCCTGGCCGATTTCGATAAACACACAGGCCAGACCTGTATCCTGGCAGATAGCAATCTGGTTTTTTGCAGCCAGCTGATAGTTGTCAATCAGCAGATTCAGAGTGTTTTTTGCAGGCAGGTAATCTTCAACTTCAATAGCCATATCGATTGCCTTGCATACGTCCTGTGGCAGGTTGATGTTTGCGTCAATGCACAGCTCCCTTACCACCTTTGTGATTTCGTCCCGGTGAACTATTCTCATGGTAAAATATCCTTTCTGTATAAATAAATTCCTTACGTGCTTTTCCTTATATATATTAAGCTTTGATTTTATTGTAATATCAATAAAACAAGATGTCAATTAAATTCACTTTTATTAGACATTTACATAAAAAAGGTGTATAATATATATGCAATTTTATGAAAGCATGGAATTTGTGTTTGTAATAAATTAAGTTTATATAGAGGTATACCTATGCAGAACAGTATTTTAGTTACTCTTATCAACGCTGTTTTAAACAGAACAGACAGAGAACATGTAATTATTGCCATCGATGGTCCAAGCGCCACAGGCAAAACAACATTTGCAAAAAATATCAAAAAGCATTTTGACTGCAATGTTTTCCATATGGATGATTTCTTCCTGCCAGCTGAAAAGAAGACCGAAGAAAGACTGGCTACACCAGGCGGCAATGTGGACTGGGAAAGATTCAAAGAACAGGTTCTGGACAAAATCCGGACAGGTGAACCTTTCACTTACGACATTTATCACTGCGGTACAGGTGATGTAACAAAATCAAAGGTTATCACACCTAAACGTCTGAACATTGTAGAAGGTGTGTATGCAATGCATCCTGAACTGAGAGAAGCATATGAATACGAACTTTTCTTTGACGTTGCACGTCCAAAACAGCTGGACAGAATCAAAAGACGTTCCAGCGAAAAAATGCTGAAACGCTTTGTTGATGAATGGATTCCACTGGAAGACCTGTATTTCAAAACATTCAATACAAAGAAAGAAGCAGATTTCTGCTTTGACACAACAAGAGCTTTCTAAAATTAAAATGCACTCCTTCTGGAGTGCATTTTTGTTTATGTATGTCGATTATAAACCTCCCTGTGACGAGGGAGAGAAAATTATCCCTCTGCCAGCTGTTTCAGTGTGTCACCGGCAATTCTGTACACTGTCCAGTCTTCCATTGGCTGTGCTCCCAGTGAAAGGTAAAAATCGATGCTTGGTTTGTTCCAGTCCAGGCACCACCATTCCAGTCTGCCACAGCCTCTTTCCACTGCTATTTCTGCCAGCTTTTTCAAAAGCCCTTTGCCGTAGCCTTTGCCGCGGTATTCCGGTTTTACATACAAATCTTCCAGATAAACACCACTTCTGCCCAGGAATGTGGAAAAATTATGGAAAAACAGGGCGAAGCCGGTTTCCACGCCATCTTCCATAGAAAATATAACTTCTGCTTTGTTCTTTTCAAACAGCCACTGTTCCAGTATTTCTTCTGTTGCCACCACTTCATCCAGCATCTTTTCATAGGCTGCCAGTTCTTTTATAAAATACAGAATCAGCGGCACATCTTTTCTTTCTGCAAATCTGAAATCCATATTGTACTCCTATGCATCATACTCTACCAAAGTAGCGTTGTCCGGTGAATATGTGGAAAAAGTTTCGTTTTCCATATCTTCAAAATATGTGCGTATCATTCTGCACACACCGCCGTGACAAACCACCAGCACATTTTTATCCGGGTAATTTTTCTTTATGTCGTCCAGTCCGTTGTATACTCTCTGTGCCAGTTGCATCATTGACTCACCGCCTGGATGTCTGAAACAGAATTTTCTTTTGCCGGCCAGAAAACCCGGGTGCTTTCTGTCCACACCTTCATATTGCCCAAAATCCTGTTCAATAAATCTTTCATCAATCACCACAGGAACATTGTATCTGTCTGCCACTGCCTGGGCTGTCTGCCTTGCCCTTATCATAGGGGAAGACACTATCAGGTCTATATTTTTGCCGCTGGCATTGTCTGCCAGCTTTTCAGCCTGCTGCAGTCCCAGTTCTGTCAGGGGAATGTCAGTCCTGCCACATACTTTGTTTTCGGCGTTCCACTGTGTCTGGCCGTGGCGTGCCACATAAATCTTCATATTCAGCCTCCCGAGTTTTATAAGGCAAGTATAGCATAAATCAGCAAACATTTAAACAATAAAAATACCATTCCGTCAATTTGTGAACGGAATGGCATTTGTTTTATTCTATTGTCATAACAGTGCCTATAAATACAGGAATATCAGTCTGGCTTTCCACTATCATATACACAAAAGGCCTGTCCAGTACCACTGTTTTTAAATCTTCAGGCGGTGCTGCAGCACCTTCGTTCTGTGACACCAGTGTTATGGCGGCGGCTTTTGTGCCGTTGTCATCCAGTGTCAGGGTAGTTTTGTGTATAACACTGCTTACATACAGGTTGTACTGCGCACTGCCCAGCTTTGAGAAATCTGCACCAACAGGGTTGAAGAAACTGCCCAGCCCCATATCTGTCAGAATATCTTTCATTTCGGCAGCATAGTTTGACTCAAACTGTGGTATGCCCACATCAACAGTGCAGGATTGTGTATTCAGCAGATTTGTCAGCTTTTCACCTGTAAGGGCTTTTACGTAATCGATAATATCGGTGTTTTCATCAGGCAACAGTGCTACAAACCTATAATTGCCACCCTTATAATCCTTTGTAAAACCTGTGGTGTTTTCATCTTCTATATACCTGTTTTCCTGACTGTACATCATTTTTACGGTTTGTATACTGCCGTCATAGGCAGTAAATGTTCCGTCGTGTATCTGTTCTTTTTTGTATTTTTCTTCCCATTCACCGTCAAAAGACAGTGCATTCAGCAGATACATTACAGTGCTTGGGGGTATATTATCCAGTATTTTATCTATCTGTCCATCTGTGGCATCCTTTACAAAATTATTTATATCTTTTACAGTGCCATCATCAAAAGGTGCTGTGTAAACACCTGCACCATAATAATTTCTGTTTATGTCTAAAAAATCTTCATTTGCGGTAAAACCATTATCTCTGAACCATATGGCATTTGCCATATCCAGTTTTGCCTTTGATGACTGTGGCATATTGGTGGTAAAAGCCGCCAGATAGCTGTTCAGCTTGTTCATATCTGTATCTATCAGCTTCTCAAATTCTGCCAGCGTCTGACCATCAGCACCGTTGGCTGTCATAGCCAATGCGTACAGCAGGCTGACAGGGGATACAAGGCTGTTGTTTTCACCGGCAGTGTGGCTGAAAATTTTTGCGGAAAAATTCATCACATTTTCTGACAGGTTTTCCACCTGACTGAAAGACAGCTTTTCAGTGGGTTTTTCAGGTTTTGACAGCTGTGTGGAATTACCCTGCCGGCCACAGCCGGTTAACAGTATCATCACAGCCATAACAAGGCACAATAGTCTTTTCATAAATCATACCTCCTTTTACTGTGAATACGATTTGAAAAGGTAAAATATTGCAAAAGGCGGACAACAGTCCGCCTTTTCTTATAAATCATTAAGCTTTGCCTACTGAACCAAACAGTTCCATTTTTTCTTTAACTGTTGCTTTGATGCCTTCAAAACCAGGAGCAAGCAGTTTTCTTGGGTCGTAGCCTTTGCCCTGCTGGTCTTTGCCTGCTTCGATGTATTTTCTTGTAGCTTCAGCAAAGGACAGCTGACATTCTGTGTTTACGTTGATTTTTGCAACGCCCAGAGCGATAGATTTCTGAATCATTTCTGCTGGGATACCTGTGCCGCCGTGAAGAACCAGTGGCATACCGTCTGTTGCGTTCATAATTTTTTCCAGAGCTTCGAAATCAAGACCCTGCCAGTTTGCTGGGTATTTGCCGTGGATGTTGCCGATACCTGCTGCCAGGAAGTCGATGCCCAGGCCTGCGATCATTGCACATTCCTGTGCGTCTGCTACTTCGCCTTTGCCTGTTACGCCGTCTTCTTCGCCGCCGATAGAGCCAACTTCTGCTTCAACAGAAATGCCTTTTGCGTGTGCCATAGCCACGATTTCTTTAGTTTTTGCAATGTTTTCTTCGATGCCGTAGTGGCTGCCGTCAAACATAACTGATGTAAAGCCTGCTTCGATACATTTCTGTGCGCCTTCATATGTGCCGTGGTCCAGATGCAGTGCAACAGGAACTGTGATATTCAGTTCTTCTACCATAGCTTTAACCATAGCTGCAACTGTTTTGAAACCTGTCATATATTTACCTGCACCTTCGGAAACACCCAGGATAACAGGGCTGTTACATTCCTGTGCTGTCAGCAGAACTGCTTTTGTCCATTCCAGATTGTTGATGTTGAACTGACCAACTGCATAACCTTCTTTTCTTGCTTTTATAAGCATATCTCTTGCGTTTACAAGCATAATATATCTCCTTTGTTAAAAAATTATCTATGTTTTGATTATATAATAACACTTCCGTTGTTATTTTTCAAGATTAAATCTTGCATAATGGAAAATATATTGCTGTGCGATACCTTCCATACCTTTGATGCAGTCCGGCAGACCCTGTGGGAACATCTGTGCCAGTGCGCGGTTTATCCACACGTCTTTAGGAAAACTTTCATATTTTTCACAGGAAAACAGCAGCACACAGTCTGCCACTTTTGGCCCCACACCCTTTATCTGCATTATATACTTCTGGGCGGCAGTATAGTCCATTTCTTTCAGTGTTTTTTCGTCCACATCTCCTGAAAGTATTTTTGCCACCGCATCAAAGATGTATTTTGAGCGGAACCCCATTCGCAGTTCGTTGTACTGTTCTATGGTAACATCTTTCAGTTGGTCCGGGGTAGGGAAGGCATACATTTCCCCCACCTTTGTGCCATAGGTTGTGGCCATAGCATCAACAATTTTTTTGATGCGGGGTATATTATTGTTCCGGCTGATGATAAATGTCAGCAATGTTTCAAAAAACGGCTGATTCAACACCCTTATACCTGGTGCATACCCGATAGCTTTTTTCATTGTTTCGTCAGCAGAAAACTGTTTTTTCAACCGGATGTAATCCATATCCAGCCCAAGATAGTGGTGCATATAGCCACCAAACTTATCAAAGTTTTCCACAGGGACCAGGCACTGTACGTACATATCCTCTTTTTCCATCCATATACGGCACGGATATTCCCCGGCGAAACCACACCATTTTCCGTCTTTCATATCCCAGCGGAAACACTGCCCGCAGTTGAATGTCCGCTCCAGATCATAATCTGTAACAGCTGTGAAAACAACTGTATTTTTGTCATATATATACTGCATATTCATAATTTTTACCTGATTTTGTATATTTTGTATGTATTATACCATAAATTTACAACATGTGCAAAATATGGAACAGATGATTTTGATTAAATCAAGACATAAAAAGCCAAAATTTATATGTAAAGTTTGGTACAAATAACAGTTGACTTGTACCGGTATTACAAAAAGTTTTAAACAGAGTTTTCAACACCCTGTTGAAAACTATAGTGTTTCAACAATGATACAGTGTGGAAAAACCCTTATTTTTAAAGGGTTTTCCACCTTTTCAACAGAGTTTTCAACATTGTATGGTTTTCAACAGGTCAACAGAATGTAATTTTTACTTTACGTTTTATCGCTAAAAACGCGGAAATTGTATAAATTCACAGATTATTAACAATTTGGAGGAAAAATGAAGGGTTTGCATCACAGTGTAATCGAGATAAAAGATACACAGCACAGCGAAATAGAAAAAATTCTGGTGTTTCTCAGTCCTGGACGGAATAAAATAGATGTGGACAGCGCCACACAGGACGCCAGAGATATATTGCAAAAAGTTAAATTCCGCCACAGGCTGGCAGGCCGTATATCCTATATAAGGGTAGGTTTGTTGCTGTCTGCAATTATCACCGGATTTATGGCTTTACTGTTTGTAATTTTTTGAAAATAATAGAAATTTAATGTAAAAACTCCTTTTATTGCCAACAGTTTTTTGATATACTTATAATGTATAAGTATTTTAATTTTTATTGTTTTATATAAAGGAGCATTTTATGCATAACAACGAAGAACTCATTTACGGTAAAAACCCTGTTACTGAACTTCTGAAAAAGAAGGAAGGGGTAGATACTGTTTTTATAAGCGAAAGTCTGAATCCAAGCACACAGAACTACTACATTGCCCTGGCAAAAGAATGTGGTGCTGTTGTTAAAAAGGTTCACCCTGTAAAGCTGAAAAATATGTGCGGCAGCGACAACCACCAGGGCATTGCAGCATATGCCAGCACTGTGGAATATGTGTCCATTGCACAGATTCTCAGAAATGCAGAAGAAAAAGGTGAAAGCCCATTTATCGTTCTGTGCGATGGTATTGAAGACCCACACAATCTGGGCGCAATTATCCGCAGTGCATATCTGATGGGTGCACACGGCGTTATTATTCCAAAACGTGGCGGTGTTTCTGTAACCAGCGTTGTACACAAAACCAGTGCAGGTGCTTCCATGCGTCTGCCGGTTGCAAAAGTGGCAAATATTGCCCAGGCAGTAAGAAACCTGAAAGAAAATAACGTTTTTGTTTACTGCGCAGACCTTAACGCACAGCCACTGTACAAACACAACCTGACAGGTGCCATTGCACTGGTTGTTGGCAGCGAAGGCAAAGGTGTTCAGCCGCTGGTAAAAAGCCTGTGTGACGATGTTGTGTCCATTCCAATGCACAATTCCGGTTCAGGCGTTGACTCATTCAATGCTTCTGTAGCCGCAGGTATTATAATGTATGAAATCAGCCGTCAGAGAAATCTGGGCAAATAATTATTTTGACTTTTGAATAAAGGAGGGCTGGATTTGCCACAGTCAGATATTGATAAAATCCTTGCCGACATAAAAAAACGCAAAGAGCAGTCGCAGGCTTCGCAGTCAGCACCACAGCAGTCTGCTGTGGCGGTTGCTGTGCAACAGCCTGATACACAAACTGAATCCGCCGCTGTTAAAAACAGCCGGATTTCTGAAAAAGACAAAGAAAAACTGTCCCGGTTTATCAATTCATCACCAGCACAGAAGGCAGATGCACCTGTGCCGGCGGCTGAAGAAATTGAACTGGATACACAGTTTGCAACTACAGATTATGTAAGCAAAAAAAGTGAAGATTACATAGACGAAAATTTTATGAACTTCTTCACTCAGTCTGTAATAGTAACCAAATCTCCTGAAGAAACCCAACAGCTGCAGGTAAAGCGCAAAAAAGGCGGTTTCTTCAAACGTAAATATATTACAGACAGTCTGTCACTTAACATAGAAACTCTGGAAGAAGAGGAAGAAAAGAGAAAGACAAAAAAATCCCGCCGCAAAGAGGAAATTACCACAGATATGCCGCTGGTAAAGACAGCGGGGGATGTCTATGCACAGACTCTGGAAATGGACAAACCAGAGGAAGATGTGAAAACTTACCCTGAAAAACGGCCGGTAAAGGAAGAAAAGGTAAAAACACCTTACAAAGCAAAACAGTCTTCTTCCAGCCTCAGTGCAGTTCTGGGTGATGACAAAGACCCTGAAAGTCTGGCAAAACGCATTCTGCGGCAGAGAAAACAGGCACGGTCAACTACACAGCAAAAAGAAAATACAAAGGAAATTCCTGTAAAATCCGAAGAAGAAATTACAAAAGAGATAGTAAAAGTTTCCACATCTGAAAAACAGCCTGAAGACACCCAGGCTGATACTGTGGAAATAAAACAGGTAAAACCGCAGGAAAATACCATCATCGACAGCATCTATACTGCTGTTATCCAGGCCCAGGCACAGGAAGCTCTGGCTGCTGACCAGATGACAGGCTTTATTCCTGAGTTTGAAGATGAGGCCGAAGAAGAACAGTCACAGCAGATAGTACAGCCTATCCCTGAAGAAGAGGAAGAGGCAGAAGAAGTATTTGAAGAATACATTGTTCAAAGCGAATTCTTCGATAAATCAGAGGATGAATCCACTGATATTATTGAAGAGCTTATGGAATTCCGCCAGACACTTTCTATGCGAATGATAGTGGGCTTTGTATGTGGCGGCATACTGTCCTGGTTCAATATGGCATCAGCTTCAGGCTGGTTTGTGCCAGCATTCATTGCTCCGGATGCACAGCCGTTACTGTTTTACATTGCCTGTACAGTGGTTTACGGTATAGCTTTCGTTTGCTTCCTGCCTACAATACTGTCCGGTTTTACAGCTGTTAAAAACGCCCCTGCCCCAGACAGCCTTATCAGTCTTGGCGCAGTGTTGGCATTGGTGCAGTTGCTGGTTATGGTGGTGTTCAGCGGTAAAATATCCGCCGGTATTACAATATTCGGTGCTTTTATCTGCCTTGCAATGGCTTTCAACGCTATGGGCAAGAAAATTGCCACCAGCACAATTATCAAAAATCTTACCCTTGCCAATGTGCCTGACGGCATCAATGCAGGGTATATAGTAAATGATACAGATGCAGTAAAACGTCTGGCCCGCACACTGGACGAAAAAGTGCCAAAGATACTGGTTTCCAGAAAAACAGGTGCTATCACCAACTTTGTGCAGGCAGGTTTTTCAATTCACAACAGCGATTACACTGCAAGAAAACTGGCTGTTGTCAGCTGGCTGATTACAGTGGCTTGTTTTGTACTGGGCTTTGTACAGTCAAAAGATTTCATTACTGCCATCTTCTGCGCAGCAGGTGCGGCAGCACTGCAGGTGCCACTGTCACAGACACTGGTAAACAGTGTTCCAAGCGCACTTATGCAGAAAAATCTGGAAAAGGTGGGTGCGCTGGTGAATGGCTGGCAGGGCATTGACCAACTGTCAAAAACCACCCATGTAAACTTTGATGCAAAGCACCTGTTCCCACGCGGTACAGTTATACTTCACGGTATCAAAACTTTTGAAAAAGAAAGAATCGACCTGGCCATTATCTATGCCGCCAGTGTTCTGATTGAAAAATGTGACGTTATGCGTCCGGTGTTTATGGAAGTTATCGAAGGCAAAACCGATATTCTTTATCCGCTGGACAGCTGTGAATACATCGAACGCCAGGGCTATGTTTCCTGGATAAACAACAACCGTGTTATTGTGGGCAACCGCACACTTATGGAAAAATATGATGTGGATATGCCTCCACTTTCACTGGAAGCCAGATTTACAAAACATGGCAGAAAACCTGTTTATCTGGCAGTGGGTGGCAAACTGTTCGGTATGTTTGTGGTAAGTTACCGCCCTGATGAAATAGTAAGCGATAACCTGAACAAACTTATGGAAAAAGGTGTAAGCATCATCCTTTCTTCCAACGATTTCAATATAGACGAACATCTGCTGGAAGAAGTTTACGGTATGCCTGTGGATATGGTCAGCGTTCTCAACCGGAAAGAGGCCGCACTGCTGACACAGTTTACAGAATATGTTCCGGAAAGCGAGGCTTCTATGGCACATCTGGACAGTCTGGCATCACTGGTTGCAGGTTTCTGCGGCGCAGAAAGCGCAAAATCTGCAGAAAGTATCTGCAGTATGATACAGGTAGCCAGTGTGGTTATCGGTGCTGTACTGGCACTACTGTTTACCTGGTCACAGACAATAATGCAGTTGCCACTGCTGTCTGTGCTGTTGCTCAGTTTTGGCTTTATGGGTCTTACAATGCTGGCAGCATTTGCCAAAAAATACTGATAAACAGATTGCACCTGCCAGAAGCAGGTGCAATTTTATATTGAGGTGTAATTTATGACAAACAAGGAAATACTGGCCACAGCATTGAAACAATCTGCTGTTGATTTTGGCTGTGACCCGCAGGATTTTCTGTCACCGGATAACAAAGTGGTTTTATCACGTCCCCATCCAGATGCACGCAGATATCTGCCACTGCCATTCCGGTGTGATATGGTGTCCTATGGAAACAACATTGTGGCCCAGACCGATGAACAGCTGTTTTCTGTGGCTGAAAAGTATATAAATACATATGATACCCGGCATTGCTTTGAAACACCGCATCTGCAAAAACTGGATGACATGCTGGCACCTTTTGACCATAAAGTATGTTTTATGGCAGAATACTTTTTACCGGATATGGATTTTCTCAAACTACAGCCCTGTGGCTATAAAATAAGGATACTGGAAAAAGGGCAGTTTGACCATCTGTATCTTCCACAGTGGTCAAATGCCTTGTCTGAAAAACGTCCACATCTGGATATGCTGGTGGCGGTGGCTACGGATGGTGAAGAGATAATAGGTATGGCAGGGGCATCTGCCGACTGTGAAACTATGTGGCAGATTGGCATAGATGTGTTGCCTGCGTACCGCAGGCAGGGTGTGGCATCTGCCTTGACCAGCCGCCTCGCCCTTGAAGTTATAGCCAGGGGAAAAGTTCCATTTTACTGTGCGGCCTGGTGCAATATAAAATCAGTCAGAAATGCAATCCGCAGCGGTTTCAGACCACGGTGGGTGGAAATCACTGCCAGAAAAGCAGATTTTGTCGAACAGATGAATAAAGTATAAAAAACAACCGGCACTCATCAGAGTGCCAGTTTTATGTTCTTTAAATTTTTGCTTCGTCTACTGCGGTTTTGATTGTAGGAACAGTGGACTGTTTTGCATGGTTATCTACTTTAAGTGCGGCTTTTGGGCCTGCGTGTGTCAGACAGCCAGCGCCGTTGATACAGCCGCCTTCGCAAATCATACCTTCCACAAAGTTTTCTTTCAGCACACCTTTTGCCAGCTTCAGCAGTGCGATTTTACATTCATCCACACCACTGCAGGTTGCAGGTTTTACTTCGAAATCGATACCCTGTTCTTCCAGTGCGCGTGCAGCTGCACCTGTCAGACCGCCGGAATGTGCAAAAATTCTGCCGTAGAATGATGCGTCATTCAGGTCATCTTCAGCCAGCTGTGTTATGTCTATATCGCGGCTGTCAAACAGTGCCTGCAGTTCTTCAAATGTGATTACACTGTCTACATATGGGCGTGCAGCCTCTTTCTGCATTTCAGCTTTTTTGGCTGTGCATGGGCCTATAAACACAGTTTTTGCAGTTGGGTCCTGGTCTTTTATGTATTTACCCAGTTCTACCATTGGTGAATAGTTATGGGAAATATACTGTACTGCGGCAGGATGGAATTTTTCAATATAGGAAACAAAAGCAGGACAGCAGCTGCTGGTCAGTTTGCCTTTTTCCGCCAGTTCTGCAGCTTCTTTCAGTGCCACCATATCAGCGCCCAGTGCAACTTCTTTTACGTCTGTAAAGCCCAGTTCTTTGATACCGCTTATCACCTGGCCCAGTTTTGCGTAACCAAACTGGCTGGCAATGGCAGGGGCTACCATAGCATACAGTTTTGTGCCGTTTCTTCTGGCTTCTTTGATCATTTCAACTACGTCCAGAATATAGCTCTTGTCTACGATGGCGCCGAATGGGCAACGATATGTACATGCGCCGCATGCAATACATTTTTCGTCGTCAATTTTTGCGGACTGGTCTTCATTTATGGAAATCGCATTTACTTTACATGCTGCCTGGCAAGGACGAATGTTGTTTCTGATTGCGCTGAAAGGACAGGCCTGGGCACATTTACCACAGTTGATACATTTTTCCTTGTTGATAATAGCACGGTGTTCGGCATCAAATGTAATTGCACCCACAGGACATACGTCACTGCAACGTTTTGAAATACAACCGCGGCAGGAATCAGAAACCTGATATCCACCCACAGGGCATTCATCACAGGCTATGCCTATTACTTCAATAACATTAGGGTTGTATTTGTCACCGCCCATTGCAATCTTCATACGTTCTGTAATAATGGCACGTTCTTTGTACACACAGCAACGCATTGTAGGCTCCTTGTTAGGCATAATGATTTTTGGAATTTCTGAAAAGTTTTCCAGCAATGTGTCATTAAAGGCATTTCGGGCCATTTCTCTCAGAACTTTATATTTGAGATGCTGAACTCTTGTGTCAAATTTCTGCATAGTAGTCTCCGTTATTATTTGTTAGATAATTCATTCAGCTTGTTGGAAAGTACAGCCAGGCTGGTGGCCATATTTTCGTTCTGTACAATAATGTTTTTAGGTGTTGTCAGTGAAGTAGGTGCAAAGTTCCAGATTGCTTTTACGCCACCGGCAATCAGTTTGTCACAGGTAGATTGTGCATACCGGGCAGGTGTGGTGATAATGCCTATATCAATATTCAATTCATGCACCATCTGTTCGATCATATCAGCATCGTAAATATGCTTGCCTTTTATCAGTGTGCCGCACAGTTCAGGGTTTGTGTCAAAGGCTGCTACAATATTCAGACCATAGCTGGTAAACCCATTATAGCCCAGCAGTGCTTTGCCCAGGTCACCTGCACCTACGATAACAGCGTTCTTTGTGTTGTTATAATCCAGAAAAACTTTCAGGTCGCTGATAAGCACTTTTGTTTCATAGCCTACTTTTGGGCGGCCTGCACTGGAAGCACAGGACAGGTCTTTTCGCACCTGTACATGATTCAGATCAAGAAGATTTGCAATAGTAGTGGCAGAAATATATTCCACACCTTCGCGTTCCTTTTCCTGCAATAAAGACAGATATATTGGCAGGCGTGACAGTGTCCGTTTGGATATCCGTTTATTCATATTATACTCTCCTGTCGAATTAATTCAAGATAATTTTATCGATAATTCTATTGATAATATACTATAATAAAAATCAAAAGATGTCAATATTTACGCTGATTAAATATTGATTTTTTTCGATATAAATGTAAAAAATTTGTAAATTGTGAAAATTATAAGATAAATTGGTGTATAATATTGAAGAAAGCTAAACAGATGTATTATAATCAGATTCCAAAGGGGAGGTTTATATGGTTACATTTACTGAAGTCAAGAATAATGAAGAAATTAAAACATATATACGTATGGCAGATGAAACATTGAAAAGCCTGAAATTTACCGAACACAGTTTTGCTCATGTAGTACGCTGTGCAGATGTGGCAGGGCAGATACTTTCACGCCTGGGTTATGACCGGCGTACTGTGGAACTGGGCCAGATTGCAGCATATATGCATGATATAGGCAATGTGGTAAACCGCATAGACCACGCCCAGTCAGGTGCAGTTATGGCCTTTCAGCTGCTGGACAAAATGGGTATGTTGCCAAATGAAATTGCAAAAATTGTATGTGCCATCGGCAATCACGATGAATCCACAGCTTATCCTGTAAATGAACTGGCAGCGGCACTTATTATTGCGGATAAAAGTGATGTGCGCCGCAGCCGTGTAAGAGATAAAGCGGACCTGGACATAGACATCCACGACAGGGTAAATTATGCGGTTGAAAAATCAAAACTTACCATTGACCCGGAAGAAGGCAAGTTCACACTCAGTCTTACCGTAGATGAAAACATCAGCCCTATTTCAGAATATTTTGAAATCTTCCTGGGCAGAATGCTTCTGTGCAGACGTGCGGCAGACTATTTCAATATGAAGTTTGAAGTGACTATAAACAGTCTCAAAGTTATGTAATATGTATTATAAAAGGCGGCAGCTGCCGCCTTTTTCTTTGCCTGTGAACAATCACGGATAAAAATAAAAAATAAAACTCCCGATGTTATAGTACAACGGGAGTTTCTTGGTTAAAGGTTATATTGAATATGAACGTTTTTTCCTTTTTCTTTGTAAATTCTTGGTACACGTTTTGAAACACTGCACATCATTTCATAAGGAATTGTATATATTCTGGCGCTTACTTTGTCCAGGCTGTTTTCGCCATTGCCGCCCCAGACAGTTACTTCATCACCGATTCTCACATCGCTGTCAGTTATGTCTATCATCATCTGGTCCATACAGATGTTGCCGATTACAGGGTAATATTTATCGCCTATTTTTACTCTGTGGCCTGTAAAACCCAGTAAGCGGTTTACACCGTCAGCATAACCGGCGGCCAGTGTGGCCACCTTTGTATCCTGTGTGGCTGTCCAGTTCAGACCATAGCTTACGCTCTGACCTGCTTTTACTGTCTTTATGTGTGTCACTACTGTTTTCAGTGCCATAGCAGGTTTCAGCTGAGGGAAAATAACAGCCTCTGATGGATTGATACCATACAGTATAATGCCGGCTCTCATTGTGTTGAAAACACCGTTCAGTTTTCTTGCAATACCAGCAGAGTTCTGCCCGTGCAGATGTTTCAGGTTGAAACCCCAGCTTTCCATAAGTCTGGCGGTGTCTGCAAACATTTCCACCTGTTTCTGTGTCAGCACCAGGGATTTTTCATCCAGGCTGTCAGCGGCAGGGAAGTGGCTGTACAAACCTGTGAATTTCAGATTGTGGAAGTTCAGCAGACCTCTTATATCGCTGTATGCCTTTTCCTTGTCAGCAATCAGATCAAAACCCAGTCTGCCCATACCTGTATCCAGTTTTACGTGACATTCAATAGGGTACAGTGCCTGGTCATTAAGTGCTTTTGCGTATTCCAGGCTGAATACTGTCTGTGTCAGATTGTTTTTGAAAAGTTCGTATGCTTTGTTTGGTTCTGTGTAACCCAGAATAAGCACTGGTTTTGTGATACCTGCACTGCGCAGTTCCATAGCTTCGCTGAAACTGGAAACACAGAAACCCATTGTGTCCATTTCACTGTAAACCTTTGCCAGATATTTTGCGCCGTGACCATAGGCATCTGCCTTTATCACAGTGTAGAAAGGTTTGTCCAGTGTATATTTTATAAGTTCATAGTTGCTTTTAATGGCGTCAACGTCAATTTCCGCCCAGCAATGTTTTTCTTTAAGTTCCATTTATTCTCCGTTAAATTTTGTTTTTGATGCCCCATCCATCCAGGTCTTTTTTCTGGAAAGCGTTCAGGCTTTTTGCTCTGAAAGAAGGGTCAGTCTTGCATTTTTCTGTAATGAAATCCTTCATATTCTGGCGGTTTGTTACACCGTCAGCAGGGCAGGCAGATTTTACTATAGGCATCTTCATCTGGTTTACTGCTGCCACCACATCGCTTTCCACAGCCAGTGCCATAGGGCGTATCATTGTCACGTCTTTTCTTGAAAGATATGTAACAGGGCTGAAAGTGCCTATTCTGCCTTCGTTCCACAGGTTCATATAGAATGTTTCAATAGCATCGTCAAGATGGTGTCCCAGTGCGATTTTGTTGCAGCCCAGTTCTTTTGCCACGTCGTGCAGTGCGCCCCTTCTCATTCTGGCGCACAGGCTGCAAGGGTTTTCTTCTTTTCTCTGGTCGAAGATAATAGGGCCAATGTCGGTGCGTTTTATTACATATTCAATGCCCTTTTCCCGAAACAGTTCTTCCAGCTGGGAATAGTCAGTGGCTTTTGAATAAAACTGTGGGTCCAGTGTAACTGCCACCAGGTCAAATTTAATATCTATGTATTTCTGCAGTTGTGCCAGGGCCAGTGTCAGTGCCACGCTGTCCTTGCCACCGGACACGCCAACACATACTTTGTCGCCGTCCTGCAGCATATCATACTGTACAATGGCCTTACGCATCAGGCCACATAATCTCTGAAAATAGTTTGCCATAAACTCCTCTTTGTTGTATAATTAACAGTTAGTGAAATATGTGATTTTCTCTTTAAATTATTAATATAACTAATAGTATATGCTTTTTCAATAAATAAAACAAGATAATTTTGTACATTATTTCTGTGAAAATTGAAATTGCCATTTAAGAAAAACAGAGGAAATCATACGAAAAACAGAGAAAACAAGAGTTATCTTCGGTTTCGTTGAAATTTTTGCAAAAAATCGTTGACTTTGAGCCCCCTTTTTGGTATATTATTAGTGCACCCGAAAGGGTCTTTTAATTTGTTAAAAAATCAGTTATAAAAAATTTATCAGGGGGATACTATGAGTACTTTTCTTCAGAAACCAGAAACAGTAGAACGCAAATGGTACATCATCGATGCTGCAGGCAAACCACTTGGCCGTACTGCTGTAGTTGCTGCTGACCTGCTCAGAGGCAAAAACAAAGTTACATTTACTCCAAACGTAGACTGTGGCGACCACGTTATCATCATCAACTGTGATAAAGCTGTTCTCACAGGTTCTAAACTGGACAACAAATTCCACCACCACCACACAGGTTGGATCGGCGGTATGAAATCCGTTAACTACCGCACACTGATGGCAACAAAAGCTGACAAAGCTATGATGCTGGCAGTTAAAGGCATGCTCCCAGGCAACAAACTGGGTGACAAAGCTCTTACAAGACTCAGAGTTTACAAAGGCGCAGAACACAACAACGCTGCACAGAAACCAGAAGTTTTTGAATTCTAATTTTAGGGGGATAAAATAATGTACGAAACAAAAGCATATTTTTATGGCACAGGCCGTCGTAAATCTTCCGTAGCAAGAGTTAGAGTTTACAGCGGTAACGGCAACATCACAATCAACGGCAGAGACATCGACGATTACTTCGGTCTTGAAACACTGAAACTCATCGTTCGTCAGCCAATCACACTGACAGAAACAGCAGACAAATTTGACATCGTTGTTAACGTAAACGGCGGTGGCGTTTCCGGTCAGGCTGGTGCTATCAGACACGGCCTTTCCAGAGCTCTGCTCCAGTACGACGAAAACCTTCGTCCAGCACTGAAAAAAGCAGGCTTCCTGACACGTGACCCACGTATGAAAGAAAGAAAAAAATACGGTCTCAAAGCTGCTCGTCGCGCACCACAGTTCTCCAAACGTTAATTTTTGGATTACAGAGATTAATTTACAGCTCCTCGCAAGAGGGGCTGTTTTTTTGCGCTGATAAGGGATAAAAAAGGGACAAACAGGGGATGAAATCTCACAATTTTTCAATTATGATGGTTATAAATAGTACTATTTAATAATTGTCAAATTGAAAGGAGAAAAGATGGCACAAATTCAATCTTCCGTAAACAGGTGCAGAAGATGTAACCGAAAATTATCGAATCCCTATGCCGTATATGGATGGAGATGTGCAAGGAAATTAGGTGTGGCAGAAACGCTTAATTATTCCGGTGACAAAGCATATCGCTCATATATGGATGGGATAAGAAAAGCTGACGAATTTATCAAAATTAATAAGATTAATCCTAAAAAGAAGAATATATTTGAGATTATATCTGACTATTTGAAAATGTATCTTTCCGAAATATCTGGAGATATGGAAACATTTTGGGATTCTTTTGAAAATTTATCAGATACAAAAAGCAGTAAAAACAAAACCAAAGACCTGAATACTTTGCTGGAGGATATTGATAAAAAAGACTACTCCAGCGGCAAAAGAACTACTGATAAGTATACAGACAATAACTTTGATGAAACTGTATACAATATGCAGCGAGAATTCAATGAGCAGGGTGTAACCGATAAATATGGTAACAAACTGAAAGAAGATGGTGTATACGGGCCTAATACACAGTGGGTAAGCGATACTTCTAAGGGATTGGCTAATATCGGTAAGATAAAAAACTATTTTCCTAATGAATTATCTCTCAAAGATGTAACTGAAGACGGAGAGTCAATGATAAAAATGAAAGGGTTTAGAGACAATGACAAAACTATGGGATTCTTTCGAGTAGATGAACCACATGGCAGATATAAAAGTCATCATTTTAACACGGTTGATGCTAAACAAAGAGATATGCTTAATTTAAGCACTTTACAGAAAACTGTACTGGCAAAATTAGACCATAAAGAAATATCAGAACCTTTATATGATGCACTGAAAAACTTTGATGATATTGCAAAAAATGTTAAATTTGCAGGCAAAGCTGTAGCTGTAGCTGGTGTGGCTTTTGACACTTATGAATTTGGCAAAACTGTTTACAGTGATTTAAATGACGAAGATAGTAAATTAGGTCATGATACAGCCGAAATGGTTTTAGGTATAGGTGGTAGCTGGGCTGGCGGTGCTGCAGGCACTAAATTAGGTACTGTTGGTGGCTCTGCTATTGGTACAGCAGTGTGTCCAGGTTTGGGAACTGTAATCGGAGGCTTTATCGGAGGTTCATTTGGTGGTATAATAGGTTCAGTAACAGGCAGAGAATTAGGTGAATCGTTAATAAAAGAAATATATAAGGAGGAAGAATATGTTCAGTAGATTTTTTAAAAAGAAAAAAGAAAAAATAACTGTATATAATCCAAACTCAGATGACAATCGTTACTATATGGATACCGATAAATATACTGAAAGAACAGATGAAATTTATGAATATGCAAGAATATATCCTTATGACAGTGTGAATTATCATTCTGATGACTTTCTGGATGTCAGTTATGCTATTATCTGCAAGTTGGCTGAAAACTATAACCTT
>JAFZDX010000062.1 GCA_017560985.1 Oscillospiraceae bacterium | reverse complement strand
AGTGTGCTGTCAGCAGGAAGTAACGGATTGGTTCGTAACCGAACTGGTCAGAAATATCTCTTACTGTAAAGAAGTTGTTGAGAGATTTGGACATTTTCTGGTTGTCAACATTGATGTAGCCGTTGTGCATCCAGTAACGTGCAAATTCTTTGTCAGAAGCACATTCACTCTGTGCGATTTCGTTTTCGTGGTGTGGGAAGATAAGGTCCTGACCGCCGCAGTGCAGGTCGATTGTTTCGCCAAGGTGTTTGCGGCTCATTGCAGAACATTCAATATGCCAGCCTGGACGACCTTCAGAGAATGGGCTGTGCCAGTGTGGTTCGCCTGGTTTTGCAGCTTTCCACAGTGCAAAGTCAGCAGCAGCTTCTTTGATTTCGCCTACTTCAATTCTTGCGCCAGCTTCCAGGTCTTCCATTGGCTGATGGCTCAGTTTGCCATAGTCTTTGAAAGAATGTACACGGAAGTAAACGTCGCCGTTTTCTACAGAATATGCGTGTTCTTTGTCAATCAGTGTCTGTACGATGTCGATGATTTCTGGAATATGGTCAGAAACTCTTGGGCGTGCGTCAGCAAGACGAACATTCAGACCCTGCAGGTCGTGGTAGTATTCGTTTTCATATTTTCTTGCCACTTCTTCAAAAGTGATGCCTTCTTCGATGGAACGTTTGATGATTTTATCGTCAACGTCTGTGATGTTAGAAACATATTTTACATTGTTGCCTTTGTATTCAAGGTAACGGCGCAGTGTGTCAAAAACTACTGCAGGGCGTGCATTACCGATGTGAATATAGTTGTAAACTGTAGGGCCGCAAACGTAGATTTTGTATTCACCTTCAACCAGTGGAATAAATTCTTCTTTTTTGCGTGTGAGTGTGTTGAAAACATTCATATGTTTCATAAAAATTGTCCTTTCCGGCTTAAAAGCCTTTCAAAATTTTTAAACCAAAGACCGAAATATAACGAAAACCGCCCACATTTACCCCACGGGTAAACGAAGGCGGCATAAATAACCACGGTTCCACTTCGATTTATATCTTGTGAGTCCTGTAACGGGGACAGCCGTGAATGGCTACTGCTACTTCGCCAAACCTGCTTTCAAGGGCATTGGCCGGTTTATTGCATCTAAGGTGCTTTCAGCGGGTCACACCTATTCTCTGTCAGACTTTTACACCAGTTACTATTCTTGATAATAACGCATTTAGACTATTCAACTACTGATTATGATACCATATCCCCATATATATTTCAAGGGTATAAAATGTAAAACCAGTTCCTTATGAGTACATTGTACTATTAAGAAACTGGTTTGTCAATATTATTTTGCGTTTTTGATAAGGTCAAAGTTTGGTACGATATACTGCATACCGGAAACAACTGTAAGCACAGCCATAATCCACATCAATACATTTGTAACCATAGCTATCATATCATATGTTGCCTGTGGGATAGTGCCCATTGAAAGCAGTGCCATAGCCAGAAGGCCCAGCATGCTGGCAACCATCTGCAGCACAGTTTTCATTTTGCCCATCATACCTGCAGCAATAACTTTGCCGCCTTTTGGGTTTGCCGCTGCAATAAGTCTGATACCGCTTACTGCAAATTCTCTGGCCAGAACAATGCATATAACCACTTCATGACACATACCATTAAGGCACAGATAAATCAGTGCCACAGTTGTCAGCAGTTTGTCAGCCAAAGGATCCATAAATTTGCCAAAGTCTGTAACCATATTGTATTTTCTTGCGATGCTGCCGTCCAGAAAATCTGTAAAGGAAGCAACAGCAAAAACTATAAGGCCGATAAGGTAGCTGTATGGGTTATCAATATACATAAACACCATAAATACAGGTACCAGTGCAAAACGCAGAAGTGTAAGTTTATTAGGTAAATTCATACTATGTACTCCTTATTCTTCTACAAGTTCACCATAAAGGTCGTAAACATCGCTTTCAGTAATATGTACAGTGTAGATTTCACCAACCATTACAGGATAGTCGCCGGAGATGTAAACTTCGCCGTCGATTTCTGGTGCATCATATACAGAACGGCAGATAAACAGTTCGTTTTCGCTGTCATAATCGTCAACGATAACATCAATATTTCTGCCAACCATAGCTGCCTGTTTGTCAGCCATAATGCCAGTCTGCAGCTGCATAATCAGGTCAGCGCGGCGTTCTCTTTCTTCCATTGGCATCTGCTCCATTGTAGCAGCCTTTGTACCTTCTTCTTCGGAATAGGCAAAGCAACCAAGGCGTTCCAGTTTTATGTCTTTTACAAAATCATAAAGCTGCTGAAATTCTTCTTCTGTTTCACCTGGGTAGCCTGTGATAAGGCTGGTTCTGATGGAAATGTCCGGTACTTTTGCACGCAGGCGGTTGATAGCAGACATAATAATATCTGTTCCGCCTTTACGGTTCATACTTTTCAGCACGCGGTCATTGATATGCTGGATAGGCAGGTCAAGATAGTGCAAAACCTTTGGATTTGTAGCGATAACATCGATAACATCATCACCCAGTCTTTCAGGGTATGCGTACATCAGACGAATCCAGTCAATGCCGTCAATTTTGCTGATTTCTGTAACCAGCTGGGCCAGTTTGTTTTCTTTGTAAATATCTTCGCCATAGCGTGTGATATCCTGTGCTACAACGATGATTTCTCTTACACCTTCTTCAGCCAGCCATTTTGCTTCTTCGATACAGCTTTCCATTGGGCGGCTGCGGTGTGGACCACGGATAAGCGGAATAGCACAGTAGTAACAGCCGTTGGAACAGCCTTCTGCAATTTTAAGATAAGCATAGTGGCGTGGTGTAGAGATAATTCTTTTCTTTGTGATATCAAGGTTTGTTTTTGGACCGTAGCAGGAAAGTTTTTCGCCTTTTGTAACACTTTCCATAACGTCCAGCAGTTTGTCGTGGGCACCGATACCAACAACAGCGTCCACTTCAGGGATGTCTGCCATAATTTCGTCTTTGTAACGTTCTGCCAGACAGCCTGTAACAACAATTTTAAGTTTTGGGTTTTCAAGACGTGCGCCAACTGCATTGAAAATATTTTCAATGGCTTCTTCTTTGGCGCTGGTGATAAAGCCGCAGGTGTTGATAACACAAACATCAGCTTCTGTCATATCAGCTGTGGTTGTGTGGCCGGCTTTCAGCAGGCCGTGGGCAATGATGTCGCTGTCTACCTGGTTTTTAGGGCAACCCAGAGAAACTAATGTAACTTTCATTTAATACTCCTGTAAATCTATGTTCAAGTTGTTGAGGGCCCGTTTTATCTCGCCATATTTAAAGCCTTTGCGTAGAAGTGAGGCAACAACTTTATCAGGTGTGGATAATCTGGACCGGTATTTTGTCTGTAAAAGGCTGGAAATGTTGTCAATCTGACTGTCCAGCTCAAAATTTAATAATACACTATCTATTATATCTTTGTCAATTCCAAGGGCGGAAAGTTTAAGGCGGATTGCAGATAAAGACTGCTTTTTTACATT